>CAIRNL010000283.1 GCA_903879975.1 uncultured Chloroflexota bacterium
ATGTGCGCGAACTGGCGCGCAGCCGCCACGAAGCGGATCGCCGCGACGCATAAGGATGCTGCGGAGGGGCGGGCGGCGCGGTCACCCCACCCTTCAGTCCAGTGCTGCCTGCAGGATGCAGTGCACGAATGCCCGCATCTGCTCGAAATGGGAACCCTGCCAGTAGACCTGCCCGCACGTATCGCACTGCTGAAACTCAGGGTAGTGCCGTCTCGTCTTCGGCTGCAGTCGGTCGAGAATATCCGCCTTGGCGACAGGCTGGAGGAGGCCATTGCAGCGCGTGCAGCGATGCCAGGGATGCACGGCGTCTGCCAGCTGATAGCGACGCAGCACAGAGACAACCTGCCGGCGCGGTGCGCTTTCGCGCACGCAATAACCATGTACGACCCGCTTGTGCTTGAGCAGGCCGCGATCACGGGTCAGGAGGACCCGTCCTTCTTCGGCGGAAATGTGCGCCAGCTGCGGGTCGTCGTAGTCGTTGCGGTAGAGTGTGTCGAAACCCAACAGGCGCAGGTAGGCGGCGAGCTGGCCCAGATGAGCGTCGGCCACGAAGGTCACCGGGAGCGGCGTCGGCGGGCGCAGTGGCCGATAGGCAGGCAACAGGTGGACGGCGTCGAATGGATAGGCTTCGACGGAATCGCCGTCGCGCAGGTGGTAGCTGAAGTCGACTGCCTGCCGGTTGACCAGGATCGCGCCCAGCTCCGTATGCGGGATACCCAGCGCCTCGATCGGATGCTTGACGGCAGCAGGGTCGGCCATCTGCTGTACGATGAGCGTATGGCGCAAGTTGCCGGGCAAAAAGTCGGTGAGCGCGCCGTAGAAACGGAAGGTGACAGCGATCATGATCATTCGTCGAGGAGCATGACCGGCTCCTCGTAGTAGCGCACGCCGCGGTTGGTGACCTTCTCTTCCACCAGCTGGTCGAGCCAGTCGGCCTTGGCGCTGAACGAGGCACCGGCTGCCAGCATATCCAGCGGTGCGTTGAGGCGCAGAATGCGGCCAGGGATCATGAAGCGCGTGATACCGGCGGGCAGCAACCGGCCGCGCGACGCGGCCTGCACGACGATATCGGGCGAAAACTGCGGGTAGACGAAGAGGCCAGCCAGGTCGGGATGCTGGCTGCGCAGCGCGTCCATATCCGTGTCGAGCGTGCGGCCGACGTCCCCCCATGCCCCGTAGGCGTCGACCAATTCCACCAGCACATCGATCCAGTCCCCGTCAGCGCGGTCGGTCAGTTCCAGCAGGTAGCTGCTGCCGTCGACAGCGAGCAGATAGCCCAGCGCGCTGCGTTCCCACAGTGCGTGCGGCAGATCGTCGGCCGGCAGTGCGGTCAGCTTCAGCCCGGCCACGCAGCTGATGGCGGGCAGCAGCGTGTCGGCCTGGGCGCCGTGCACGATGTGAAACCAGGTATTCATCTTGACGTTGCTGCGATGGAGATCGACCACCTGCACGATCATGTGTGGGATATTGAGTTGCTGAAAGGCTGTGGTGCGCGTGGCGCCGTCGAGCACGACGTAGCGTCCATCGCCCAGTTCGGCCACGATGGGCGGGTTGACAAGGCGCCCCTCCTGCAGGAGCCGCTTCTTCAGCCGCTCGACCCGCGCCGGGTGGAAACGTTCGTGCGGAAAAACGTTGGCGGAGGGCACCAGGCGCAGGCCCAGCGCCTCCGCGCGGCGTTTGCGCTGCAAGACGGCCAGAACATGTTCGGCCGCCGCAAGCGACGCGGCACGCCGCGCATCCTCCGTGCTGCCGGCAATGTGCGGTGTCGCGATGACACGCGGGTGACAGACCAGTGCCGGGTTGGGCTGCGGTTCGTCGACAAAAACGTCGAGGGCAGCGCCAGCAAGCCGGCCGCTCTCCAACGCCGCCAGCAGCGCACTTTCGTCGACGAGACCGCCGCGCGCCGTGTTGATCAGAAAGGCGCCCGGCTTCATGATCGCCAGTTCGGCCGTGCCGATCAGGTTGCGGTTGGCAGCACGCATGGGCACGTGTAGCGACACGAAATCAGCGTGCTCGAGCAGGTCGCGCAGCCCTACCTGCTCGACGCGCCATTCCTCGGCCAGTTCGCTGGTGGCGCGTGTCTGGTTGGCG
>CAIRNL010000284.1 GCA_903879975.1 uncultured Chloroflexota bacterium
CTGCGCCGACGCCAGGGGCAACCGACACGCCGGCTGCGCCGACGCCAGAGGCAACCGAGATATGGCCCTATCCGGTACTTCCTGAGCCGACGGGCACAATACTGGCATCGTAAGACACGTTTGGCACAGAAATGGGTGGTAACCGCCACCCATTTCTGTGCCAAACCTCGGTCCGGCTACCCGCAGCAGCCAGGCAGTGCCGCATTCAGCATCCACTGTACCCGCCGATACCCTCTTGACAAGAACGCTCCGCTCAGCATCACCCACAGTAATCCGAGGTTTGTTCCAATAGATGCGGTTTGGAACCGAGCGCGGATGGCGTGTACAATCCTGTCACTACATACCTGTTCGCGCCTACCCGTGGGCGATACGTGACCATGGCTTCAAACTGGCTACTGAGTGAGGTGACGGCATGGACAGCCGCATATTGGCTTTTGTAGATGGCAACCTGCAGACGAAATGGGACGAATTGCTGGCGCGCACGCGAGAGATTTATGACTTGAACGCCATCGGGGCGTTGATGAGTTGGGACCAGAGCACCTACATGCCCCCCAAGGGCGGTACTCTACGCGGACGACAACTCGCCCTGATGGAACAGCTCGCTCATGAACGGCGCACCGACCCGGCACTCGGCCGGCTGTTGGACGACTTGCAGCCCTATGCAGAGAGCCTCGCGCCGGATGACGACCGCGCCGCCATCCTCCGTGAGGTACGCCGTAGCTACGAGCGCGCCGTGCGCATTCCGGCCAGCTTTGCCAGCGCCTTTGCCAAGCATACGTCGGAGTCGTTCATGGTCTGGATCGAAGCGCGCCCAGCCAACAACTTCGCAGCGGTGCAACCTTACCTGCAGAAGACGCTGGACATGAGCCGGCAGATGTCACAATTCCTGGGTACGTCAGGCCACCTCGCTGACCCTCTCATCGACTTCGCCGACCGAGGCTTCACTGTGGCCGAACTGCGCCCACTCCTTGCCACGCTGAGTGTAGCGTTGACCTCGCTGGTCAAGCAGATCGGCGAGCGGCCACAGGTGGACAACAGTGTGCTGCACCACTTCTATCCCAAAGCCAGCCAACTTGCCTATGGGGAACAGGTGGCACGCGCCATAGGCTATGATTTCCAGCGCGGGCGCCAGGACGAGACCCACCACCCGTTCATGATCAAATTCGGCTACGACGACGTGCGCATCACCACGCGCGTCGACGAGTACGACCTGGGCAATGCGCTCTTCGGCACCCTGCACGAGGCTGGCCACGCGCTCTACGAGCTTGGCATCGACCCTGCCTATGCGTCCACGGTACTCGACAGCGGGACATCGAGTGGCGTCCACGAAAGCCAATCGCGGCTATGGGAGAACATCGTCGGGCGCAGCGCGGCCTTCTGGCAGCACGCCTTCCCGCGATTACAGACAGCTTTTCCCGAGCAGCTGGCCGGTGTCAGCGCCGAAGCCTTCTATCATGCAGTGAACCGTGTGGCGCCCTCTCTCATCCGCACGGAAGCCGATGAAGTCACCTACAACCTGCACGTCATCATTCGTTTCGGACTCGAACTGGAGCTATTGGAGGGCAAACTTGCCATCGCCGACCTACCTGAGGCATGGCACGCTCGCTACAGCGAGGCGCTTGGGGTTCGTGCGCCCACTGACGTGGACGGTATCTTGCAGGACGTGCACTGGTATGGTGGGCCTATCGGAGGCAGCTTCCAGGGCTATACGTTGGGTAACATCATGGCGGCGCAGTTCTATGCCGCTGCGCTCGCTGCCCATCCAGGGATCGAAGCTGAGATCGGCCGTGGAGAATTCAGCACGCTGCACAGTTGGCTACACGAAAATATCTACCGCCATGGCGCCAAGTACGCCCCCGGTGACTTGCTGATGCGCGCCACGGGCCAGCCCCTCACCGTCAAACCGTACCTTGAATACCTGTGCGCCAAGTTCAGCGGCATTTACGGTACACTGACGATCGATAGGCCAGCGGCCGGCATCCAATCCGCTTGATTGCGCAGGGTAGCCCAGTCTGTCTGGTGAATTGATGAGCCTCGTCGACCAGCGCATGGCCTGGAACGCCGTCAGCGGCGCCTATCAAAAATTGCACGAACACAGCACGCTCCGTGTGTCGTACAGCGCGTGGGCGCCACCGGAAAGCGACCTGCAACTGTTGGGTAACGTGGCTGGCCGCCACATCCTGGATCTGGGCTGTGGCGGTGGCCAGAACAGTATCGCCCTGGCCCGGCAGGGTGCCCTGGTCACAGGCGTCGACCTGAGCGAAATGCAGATCGTCCATGCGCGCCAGCTCGCTGTGGCCAACGCTGTCGGCGTGGAGTTCATGCTGGGTAACGGCGAGGAACTCGACGCGTTCGCCGGCGGTGCATGGGATGTCGTTTTCAGCAGCAACACTTTCCCCTACATTGCCGACATGTCCCGCTGCCTGGCCGGGTGCGCTCACGTGCTGCGACATGGCGGCCAGCTTGTGTTCAGCCTGGATCACCCGGCACGCGCCTGCTTCTTCGACGAGGAGACGGGTGAGCTGCTGCCCTATCCGGGACGCAGCTACTTCGACGAATCTCCCCTGCATTGGCGATTCGATGGCACCCCTATACGCATGGAAAGCTATCCCCGCACCCTAGCAACCTGGGTTACGCTGCTGGTCAACGCCGGTTTCAGGCTGGCACGGCTGGTCGAACCATTGCCGCCCACAGATCTGCTCGACGACTTCTGGCCAGAGGACGATCCGCGCTCGCCGCTGCGCAATCTGCCACACTGTGCGATTTTCGTGGCAGAAAAACGCTGACGGGCTGGTGAAAAGGGTGAGTGTGGAGACTGTCAATTGTTAGCTTGTGTGCCATCCAGGGCATAATGACAACATGAATCGCTTCACACTCCCCGCTGCCGCGCGCATCGCTGCGGTTGAGACCGACAACTACCGCACCAAAACCTTTGTGCTCGACATGCGGCTGGATGCTGTGCCAGGCCAGTTTGTGATGGCATGGCTGCCCCGCTTCGACGAGAAACCCTTCTCGCTGGTGAATGCCGACCCGGTCACGTTGATGATCACGGCTGTTGGTCCCTTTACGCGCCTGGTTCACGACCTAGAGGTGGGCGACCGTCTGTGGCTGCGCGGCTCCTTTGGCAGCGGTTTCTGCGTAGCTGAGAAGCAGAAGCGGCTGGCGCTGGTCGGGGGAGGCTACGGCGTGGCGCCGCTGCTTTGGCTGGCGCGCACACAGCTGGACATTGCCGAGACAATCACGCCGATTATTGGCGCACGCACAGCCTGCGATCTACTCTACACCGACCGCTTTGATGCCCTCGCTGCGCCTGCGCCCCTCCTCGCCACCGAGGATGGCTCGCGCGGGCTGCGCGGACGCGTCACCGACGCACTGGCGCCCCTGCTGGAGCGCGGCGAGATCGACGGTATTTTCGCCTGCGGGCCACACGGCATGCTGGCCGCGTTGGAGCCGCTTGGCCGGCAGCACGGCGTACCCTGCCAGCTCAGCTGGGAGGCGTACATGCGCTGCGCCATCGGGATCTGCGGTGCGTGCGAGCATGAAGGTGCCGTGCTCTGTCTCGACGGGCCGGTGCTTTCAGCCGGGTAAGTCCCGTTCAACCCGCAGAAGATCATTTTCCCGGGTATTGCCTCGTACGTTCAATGAACCGGACAACGGAATTGACAACTCAAGAGCGCCAATCGAAAATACATGCTATGTCATCCTTCTATCACCAACTTCAAGCGTTGCTCGACAACGGGCTGACCGTAGCCGTCGCCACCATCACACAGGTCAAGGGATCCACCCCGCGCGAGGTCGGCGCCAAGATGATCATCCACCCCTATGGCAAGCACCTTGGGACCGTGGGGGGCGGCTGCGGCGAAGCCGATGTCATTCGCACCGGCCTGGACGTGATCCAAGATGGTGTGCCGCGCACGGTGCATGTGGACCTGACCGACGCCATCAGTATGCAGAGCCTGGGCGTGTGTGGTGGCATCATGGATGTCTTCGTCGAGCGGTGGGCGCCCGAAGCGGAAGCGGCGGCGCAATGAGCGTATGACGGCAGCCGTCTTACAAGCCCTGGTGCACGCTGAGATGCGGCGCGAGTCAGTCGCCCTGGTCACCGTAACGAGCAGCGATCAAAACTATACCGGGTTGGCTGGCCGGCACCTGGTAGTCTGGGCCGACGATCGGCCACCCGTAGGCGATTTGGTGCTCAACACCTGGCAGGCAGAGTTGGTCGCGGCCGCCCATGCTGCGCTGGCAGAACGCCGCCATCGCCAAGTGTATTTCGCCGGTGACCAGGGATCGATTCGCCTTTTCATCGAGGTACGCGCCCAACCCTATCACCTGATCATTGCCGGCGCCGGGCATGTGGCTGTGCCGCTGGCAAGCATGGCGACGTTGTGCGACTTCACTGTCACCGTGCTCGATGATCGGCCGCAATACGCCAATATGCAACGCTTTCCCACGGCAGACCGAGTCATCTCCGGGCCATTTCGGGAAGAACTGCGCAAGCTACGCGGCGACCGTGTCACTTTTGACCCTGCCACGTGCCTGGTGCTCGTGACCCGCGGCCACCAGCACGACGTCGATCTGCTGCTCGAAGTGCTGGACGATCCGCTGGCTTACATCGGCATGATCGGCAGCCGACGGCGCATCCGCGCGGTCTACGAACTGCTGGAGCGCGAGCGCGGCATTGCCCGTCACAAGTTCGACCGCGTGCATGCACCCATCGGCCTGGACATCGGTGCACAGAGCCCGGCAGAAATTGCCGTGGCCATTCTAGCAGAGATCATCAGCGTGGTGACAAGGCGGAGGGGGGATATCTTGTTATCCAGCCATGCCCATTCTACTTGAAATCATCGCTACCACTGCCGGGGACTGCGCCGTCATCGAACGACACGGAGGCGAGCGCATCGAGCTCTGCTCGGCGCTGGCGCTGGGCGGGCTGACCCCGTCGGCTGGGCTGGTCGCTGCCGCACGTGCGGCGACCTCCTTGCCGATCATGATGATGCTGCGCCCGCGCGAAGGTGGCTTCTGCTACACGGACGCAGAGTTCGCCACACTGCTGTACGACCTGGAGTTCGGCATGACACAACCTATGGACGGTTTCGTCTTCGGTTGCCTCTGCGAAGACGGCACGGTCGACCAGGTGCGCACGCGCCACATCGTCGAGCAGGCCCGCGGACGCCAGACGGTCTTCCACCGTGCCTTCGACGTGACACCCGATCCGCTGGCTGCACTGGAAACGCTCATCGACCTCGGCGTGACACGCGTGCTGACGTCGGGCCAGCGGCCGACGGCGATAGAAGGCGCCGATCTGCTGCGTGCGCTGGTGGAGCAGGCAGCAGGCCGCATCGAGATTCTGCCCGGCGCCGGCGTGCGGCCGGAGAATGTGGCTGCGTTGATCCGGCGCACCGGCGTGACCCAGGTGCATGCCTCGGCCGGCGGTGTACGGCTCGACCCGTCGACAGGCGCACAGCCGGGACTGGGCTTTGGCGGGCAGGCGATGGCGGAGGGTGAAGGGTACCGCGTGGCGGAGGCAGGGATCGTGGCCGCGTTGCGGCGGGAGATCGGTGAGAGGGGGTAAGGGGTGACGAAGGAAAGTGGACCGTTTACTCGATTGCGCCCGCTGCGCGCAACGCATCCACCTCCGCCTCGCTAAAGCCCCACTCCTGCAGCACAACCTCGGTATCGGCGCCGGGCAGGGGCGGTGGTGCCTGGATGGCGGCAGGTGTGCGGCTCAGGCGGGGCGCGGGCGCGGGCTGGATCACGTCGTCGACCGTGACAAAGGTGTTGCGCGCGCGGTTGTGCGGGTGGTCGGGCGCTTC
>CAIRNL010000285.1 GCA_903879975.1 uncultured Chloroflexota bacterium
AACGGCCCCTGTCGCCAGCACGAAGCCCCCCCCCGCTGCGACGCTGATCAGTGCAATCGCCAGATCGGGGCCAGCCCCCAGCGGCCGCAACAGCCCGCTCACACCATATTCGAGCAGGCTGTTGAGTGGTTCCTTCCACACATACGGGTTGCTCTGCAAGGTGTGGGTCGTCAGCAACTCCACTTTATACAGTGCGTCGCCGTGCCAGGTGTGCTCGCGCAAGAGCCAGAACGTCATGAGCGCACCCGGCACGGCGACCCACCCGGGAATACGCAGACGTCGGAGCGAGCGCCACCAGCCGTAGGCGAAGGGCACACTAGACAGTACGATCAGCGCACCTGCCAGCCACCGCACAGTCAGCGGCACGTAGGCCAGGAAGCTAAACGCCCACCCGCCGTGCACACCCCAAGGAACGCCGCCTGCCGTGATCAGCAGTGCCGCCGCCACCCCTGCGACGAGAAGCGGCGCCAGGCCATTGGGTCGTCTGTTGCGTACACCCAAACTTTTCGCGTTCATCTGTCCAATCTGCGCCGGCTGTGCGCTGTGCTTCTCTGCTCGATTCATGCTGCGCCGCTATCTTGCGCGTCACAGGTTTGGTCGATCTCCAACGCCTGCGCTAGAGTACAAGCTCAGTGCGTGGCTGAGAGGGCAGGCACCAGGCTGTTACACACAGCGCAGCATACTATCATTGTGCCCAGGTACAGGCAATTGCAGCGGTGCAGGCGACACGCGATCGCTGCGATACATGAACGATCATAGATTGAGGCACCGTGACCGGTTCGGACCCATCACTGCCAGCTGCTGAACGTGCAACCTGGCGCACGCGGCTACAACCCCACCATGATTTTCTGTTGCTGCTGGTCATCTTTGTGGCCTTTCGGCTGGCGTCTGTCTGGTTTCTGCGGCCGGGCGGCTATATCCGTGACTACTCTGACCTGATCTACTACCGCGCCCGTGCCAGCTGGCAGGATTTCGGCTTCCTGCCCTACCGCGACTATTGGTCAGAGTATCCGCCGCTCTTCGCATGGTTCAGCGTCTGGGTCGACCGTATCGCCCGTCTCTTTCCAGTCTGGGAAGATGATCGTTTCTGGTATGCGGTCTTCTTTGGCGCAGCCATGGTTGCTGCGGAAACTGTCACTTTTGTCTGTCTCTACAGCCTGGCCCACCGGCTGTATGGGGGCCGCGGCCTGCGCGTGGCGTGGCTCTATGCCGGCCTTTTCCTTCCGGTCTATCTCATGAGCGGCTGGTACGACGCGCTGCCAGTGATGACGATCCTGCTGGCATTGACGATCTGGCTGACCGTGCCGTCGGGCTGGGGCATGGCGCTGGGTGGGTTGGTGGCCGGAATTGGCGGGCTGCTCAAGCTGGTGCCCCTCGCTATCCTCGCCGTGACACCGCTGGTGACCCGGCGCTGGCGCAATGCTGTGATTGCCGTGCTCGTGGCAGTGGCCGTGGTTGCCGGCGTCTATGCGTACGTCTATGTCACAGGCCCGACGATGACCCTTGCCTCCCTGCGATCGCTGGCGGAGCGTACCGGCTGGAGCACACTCTATGCGCTGGCCGACGGCTTCCTACGCCTGGGCAAGGTCGTCGGCGATCCTTTCGACCCGCTGTCCGAGGTCGGCCAGTACGAACCACAGGTGCCACAGCGGCTCATCTGGCTGGGCTGGCTGGCGTTGGGTGCAGCAGCGCTCTTCTGGGCGCGGCGCCGCCAGGCACCGCCGCAGGAGGATTGGCGTGTCGTCACGTTTGCCGGCTTCACCTATACGATTCTGCTCCTGGCTTATCCGGCGTGGAACCCACAGTACGCACTGTATCTACTGCCGTTTCTGGTTCTGGTCTGGCCCGGCGCCCGTGGGATCGCCTACGCGTTGTGGATGAGCTTTTTCGTCCTGCTCGAACATCCTGTTTACTTCAATCTGGTCGGACCCAACTATCCACCGGCGACGCAACAGATTCTCGGCGTCGACTTCACGCACCTGTTGTGGGTGATTGTCACACTGCGCACCGTCGTGCTGGCCGCCATCGCTGTGGATCTGGGCTGGATGCTCCTCCGCCCTGCTGCGCGACGGCTGGCGCCGGTGGGTGTGGCGCTGGCGACCGCGCTCGTCCTCCTCTGGTTCGTGCCCGATTTCCTGCGCACCTACACTGCTGGCCGGCTGGCGACAACGCCGCTGCGTCCAGCCATCCTCTACCTGAACGCGACCCCTGCCGACCTTCCCGTCGTTTCGTCCAGTCTGGCCGTCGGCCGCGAGCTGCGTCCCTTGCTCGACACCCCCAGCCGCTTGCTGATGGCTGGAGGCCGCCCCGATCGCATCGAGCCCCTGCCAGAGCTGGTGGCGCAGCAGAAGCCGTTTGTGTACGTGCGCGCCCAGGGCGACAGCGAGGCAGTGGTCGATGCCCTGGACAGTGCCGGCGCCTGCCCGCAGCGTATGGACGTTGGCCCAGTGCAGATATGGCAGTGCAACGGTGCGCAGAGGAGGCCGCTGGCGTCATTTGGCGGCGACAACGAACTCGTCGCCGCGCACCTGCCGGCCCAACTCACAGACCCGCTCTATGCGACGTTTTTCTGGCGTGCGACAGCCCCGATGCACGTGGACTATACCGTCTTTGTCCATGTTGTCGACGCTGCCGGCCACATGATCGGCCAATGGGATCAGGTTCCTGGTGGAGGCAGCGCGCCGACCCGCAGTTGGACACCTGGCGCCCTCATCGCCGACGACTATCGCATCGACCTGGAACTGGAGAACGCGCAGCGTCCGATCCAGGTGCGGGTGGGTCTCTACGATCCGGCCACGGGCGAACGGCGCCCGGTGCAGGCGGTGGATTTGCCGATCCTCGACAACGGCGTCGCAGTGCGGAGTTATCCATAGCCATGCAGAGATCGGCACACCTGCCCTGGTGGCAGTGGCTGCTTTTGCTGGCTGCACTCGGCCTCTTTGCTGCACAGGCCGGCTGGAGCTCGACACTGAAGTCGGCTGCCTTCGACGAGCAGTATCACCTGACTGCGGGCTATTCCTACCTGCGCACAGGCGACTTTCGCCTGGCCACCAACCATCCGCCGCTGGCCGGCCTGCTGGCGGCCTTGCCGCTCGTTGGCGACAGTACGATCCAGCTGCCGACCGATCATCCGTCGTGGGAGAGCGGCGACCGCTTTCTCTTCTCGGACATTTTCCTTTGGGAAAGTGGCAACGACGCCCAGTCCATGCTGCTGCGCGCGCGCTGGGTGGTGACGCTGCTGGGGGTGCTGCTGGCGGCAGCCCTCTTCTTTGCCGCGCGGCAAATGATCGGTGTGCGTGCGGCGTGGCTGGCCTTGCTTCTGACGGTCTTCGAGCCCAATCTGATCGCCCACAGTCGGTTTGTCACGACCGACCTGGCACTGACCCTTTTCATCTTCCTGGCCAGCTGGTCGTGGTGGCGCTGGTTGGTGCAGGCGCGCGGGCAGTTCGTGCTGCTGGCAGGGATTTTCGCCGGGCTGGCGATGGGCACCAAATACAATGGCGTGCTCGTCTGGGGGGTCATCGGACTTGCTCTGCTGATTCAACCGCTGACACCCGGCGGCGCAACCTGGCGGCAGCGCTGGCTCGGCATAGCGGCGGCAGGGATCGCTGCGTTGGGCGTTCTGTGGCTCCTCTTCCGTTTGACGGTGGGTTCGGTGACGTTCCTGCCGGCATGGCTGCCGCTGCCTGCGCCCCACTACTGGCAATGGTTCTGGAACACCGTCTTCCGCATTCTCGACCTGCAAGGGGCACGCGTCGACTTCTTTCTGGGCGAGGCTACCAATCGCTACTGGTGGAATTACTTCTTTGTCGCCGCCGGCGTCAAGTTGCCGCTCATAGAACTGCTGCTGGCCTTTGTGGGTCTAGCGCTGCTGGTGTGCGATCGGGCAATGCGCCGCCTGTGTGTGCTCTGGCTGTTGCCGGTGCTGCTGCTCCTGCTGGGCATGACCGAGGTGCTCAATATCGGTTTTCGCCACATGCTGGCCGGCATTCCCTTTGTATTGCTGCTGAGCGGTTACGCAGCGGGAGCGATGCCAGGGTTCCACGCGCGGCCGTGGCGCACAGCGGTGGCGGCTGCAGGGATCAGCATCTGGCTGACTGTCGACACTGCGCGTATTGCACCGCATTACGAGTCGTACTTCAACGCGCTTGCCGGTCCGTGGCAGAACTGGAGTAACATCCTGGTCGACTCCAACCTCGACTGGGGGCAAGATCTAATGGCCCTGCGCCAGGTCATGGACGAGCAGAGGATCGACAGCGTCAACCTGGCTTATTTTGGCAAGGCGGTGCCCGAAGCGTACGGCGTTCGCTACCGTCCGCTGCCCTCCTATCTGCGTTTCATGGAAGGCCGTGAGATTGCAGCCTATAATCCCTATACACCTGAACCCGGCTGGTACGCCATCAGCGCCACCGCCTTGCGCACCGGGACGATGGCGCCGGAGACTGTCGACCTGTACAAGATTTTCCGCAGCCGGACGCCCGATGCACGCGCCGGTTATTCTATCTATCTATACAATTTCGCATATCCAACAGGTGTTGCGGTCGTTCGCCCCACCGTGAGCGAACGACCGCTCTGGCAGGTGGCGCCTGCCCAGCTTGGACTGACGGACACTGCCACGCGCGCCATGGTCAAGTGGCTGGAGAATGCCGACGCGCGTGTTTTTCCTCTGGGAGAGGGTTTCGATGCACGCACTGTCGACAATTTTATTGAGCTTGACGTCAACTTCAGTAATGTACTGACTTTGATTGGCTACACGAAAAACAGCGTATTGGCGTCAAAATCGGCTCCTCTTCACCTCACCCTCTACTGGCGGGTCGGCACGCAGCCCATGCCACAACCTGCGCCCACTCGTGGGACGCCGCTCTCCGCCTTCGTGCATGTCGTAGATGGCGATCCGACGGTCAAAGTGGCCGAGTTCGACGGCTGGCCCATCGCCCTGCGCGGGCTGGAGCCCGGCGACATCATCGCCCAAGAGGTGACGTTGCACTTTGCCGAAGACGTTACACCTAAGACGTATGACCTGCTCGTCGGCCTCTACTCGCCACAAGATTGGCAAAGACTGACCCCTGTGCAGGCCGGCGAGCCGCGCGACCACGCGGTCGCCGGCGCCATCGAGATTGTGCCATGACAGATACCTACACGCGGCGCCTCGTCCTTGTTGCAGTGGTGGCTGGGGTCGCAGCCAGCGCAATGGCCTGGCTGACCGTGCTGCCGGCGACGGCACGCGTCGCATTCGTGCTGGTGGCCGCCATCGCCCCTGGCGTGCTGATAGCAGAGTGGCTGCTCGGCGCACGCTACGGCGAGGATGATGCCGCCCGGCTCGAAAAGATTCTCTATGGACTTGGCATCGGTCTCGCCCTGTTGGCAACGACAGCGCTGGCCGTCAGCTTCCTGCCGGGTGGCGTAGCGGGCTGGCAGGTCCTTGCACCGTCGAACGGAATCCTGGCCGTGGCAGCCATTGCACTTTGGCGGCCTACCGAAAAGGTCGATCGAAACCTGGATTTTGCCAGTGCGCCCTCTCGGCAGCAGCGGCGGCAGGAAATCCAGGTTTCCACATCCCATCCCTTGAGCCGCCGCGCGTTCTGGCTCTGCACACTGCTCGTACTGGCCGTGGGCGCGGTCTTGCGCGTGCCAAACCTCGGCTACAGCGAGTTTCAGGGCGACGAAGCGCGCGTCCTGTTGCGCGCCAGCGAAGTCATCGAAGGGTACGAAAACGCGCTCTTCGCCCATCAGAAGATGCCGGGGGAGATCCTGCTGGAGACGGCAACCTACGCGGTGACACGCCAGATGGATGAGGTAGCCGCACGGCTGCCCTTCACCCTGGCCGGGCTGGCTGCGTTGGTCGGCGTATTTTTGCTCGGGACGCGGCTCTTCGGCCCGGTAGCCGGCGTCAGTGCAGGGTTGCTCGCCGCACTGACCGGCTACTTCGTAGCGTTTGCGCGTATTGTCCAGTACCAGAGCCTGGTCTTTCTGGCCGTCGTGCTGGCCATTCTCGTGTTGTGGCGCATGTTGGAACAACGGGTTGCAGCGTGGCGCCACCTGGCCGTTGCCGCGCTGCTCATGGCAGCGGGCGTGCTTGGCCATTATGAAGCGGCCGGCATTGCGGCCGCGGTGCTCTACATCCTGTGGCGGCTGTGGCGATCAGGTATCGAGCCAGTCGCCCTGTTCCGTGCCTTGCCTGGCCCCTTGCTGCTCTTTCTGGCACCGGTGCTGCTCTTCGCCGTGCCCTTCGTGCGCGACCCGACCTTCACTGCCGCCTACGCCTACGCGGTGGGCTACCGTGTGGGTGCGGGCGGCTTTCCCTACAACAACCTGGTCGACTTCCTGGCGCGGGCATCGCTTTACGGCACGGCCTACTACCATTTTCTGCTGGCGGCACTGGCCGCTGCAGCGCTGGCCAGCATCTATCTCAGCAACCTGGCCCGTCCGTGGGCGTGGCTCGCCATCGCTGCGGCCGGCGCCGGCTCGATCCTGACAGTTCTGCAGCCTGGCTGGCTCACTGTAGGCGGCGCCGACCACACGTGGAGTTTCTTCTTGCTGCTCGTGCTGGCAGCGTGGCTGCTGCCGAAGGTGGCACCCGCCGAACGGCTGCTCTGGTGGTGGTTTGGCACGCTGTTCATCTTCTCGATCTTCGTGGTGCAGCGCCCCAATTCCCACGTCTACACCTTCTTCATCCCATGGGTACTGCTCGGTGGCATGATGGTGGAACGCGCGGTCACCGCTGCCAGCCGGCGTGCCAGCCCTGCAGCGGTCAAGGCCGGCGTCGCACTTGCCGGCTCCGCCCTGATCGTCGTCCTCGGCTTCTACCTCTACCGCCTCTTTGTCTACAGCGAGGTCGAGGTTCTGCGCACATGGCCGGAAAACCGCCCTGCCGGCTACTGGATGCCTTTCGACAGCCCGCCGGAGGTGGCGATTTTTGGCTTTCCCCACAACAGTGGCTGGAAGGCCGTTGGTTATGACTATGCGAATAAAAAATGGGCTGGCAATTTCCTCACGAACGAGAAACCAGAGGTGGTCGACTGGTACACGCGCGGCGCAGGAACCTGCCCACGCGGCAACCAATATTACATTGTTGCCAGCCGCACGGAACCCCAGGCCGATGCCGCCGCACAGGAGCTGACGGTCAACGTGGCCAACGAGTTCAGCCTGCGGCAGATCGTCACAGTCAAGGGTCAGCCCAAGCTCCATCTCTTCGACCAGCCCGGCGACTATCCTGTCGAGACGGTCGAGCTGGAGGCGGTGGAAGCGCGCTTCGATGCGGAATTGACCGACCCACACTTTGCCGACCGGCGCGGCCGCGTCGTCGACCCCATCGTCCCGCATCGGCTCGACTACCGCCTTGGCGACGAAATCGAACTGCTCGGCTATGCGCTCGACTCCGCACAGGTCGCACCCGGCGACACCCTCACCGTGACACTTTTCTGGCGGGCGCTGCGCCCTATGCACAACGCCTACACGGTCTTCAATCAGGTAATCGACCTCGCCACCGCCGCCAAAGCCGGCCAGGTGGATGGCATGCCGGTCTGCGACCGCAACCCGACAGGGCAATGGTTTGCCGGCGACATTGTTGCGGATCCCTACACGATTGCGATTGTGCCAGATGCCGTGCCCGGCACCTACACGCTGATCAGCGGCATGTACAACCCTGCCACGGGCGAGCGCCTGGAAATGCGCGCTCCGGACGGCACACTCCTCGGCGGAGAGGCGGCCATCGCCCCGATTGAGGTGCGCTAGGGCCAAGACCTTTCAAATAAGACTCGAGTGGACGGCCTTCTGCACCTGGCTCTCGTGCAGGTGAAAGTGATAGAGGATGCCCTCGTGCTGCGCCCTCAAATTCTCAGAAAACTTTTTCTCCTACGGTGCGTTGTAGTCATCGTTGTGGAGGTGTCGAAGTCACTTCAGGAGGTGAAGGTGCGCTTACCTGGCTTTCGGGTGAGTATTTCCCTTTACGCCTGCCCGAATTAGTTTGGAACGGGATGCTCTTGACTCCTTCTCGGGTTGCGGCGCGAATCCCCGCCAAGGGTTGACTATACCGTCTGGATGGTATAGTCTGTGTGTATTCTGCTTGAAGGGAGCGCACATGTCTCGATCCGCGCACACATCCCGCCCGCGCGCGCAGCGCACTAACCGCTTTGCGCGAACGGTCGGCTGGGCCCTCGTCGTCGGCTCATTTCCCGTCTGGTTCGCGTTGTTCGCCGCACCATTCCTGCCCCTGTCTGCGACGCAGCGCGTCCTCGCAGCAGGGAGCCTGGCGGCTGCAGGCGAGATCATGTTCTGGCTCGGAGGAGCGCTTCTCGGTGCGTCAGTGGTGCGACGGTTCCGCAAACCCAACGTGCGCACCGGCCGCAGCTTCGCGGACAACTCGGTGGCTGTCGTTGGAGCGACTGGCGGACTTGGAGGGGCGGTTGTCGGTGCACTGCTCCGCGAAGGCGCCAACACCCTTGCGATCGGCCGCGATCCCGCAAGACTGGAGGAGCTGCGCGCCGGACGAAACAACCTGAAGACTGCGGTCGCGGACGTGTGTTCTGAGGAGTCGCTTGCTGCCGCGGCTACAGCCACGTCCGAACTTGACGCGCTTGTGATCGCGATGGGCACGGACGTACGCAAGTCGCTCTCGGCCCATTCGGAGGCCGACATCAGATCGCAGCTCGACACGAATCTCGCAGGCGCGGTGTTCACTGTCCGAGCATTCACCGACCGGATGCGTGAGGGTGGCACGATTGTCATCCTCGGCGGATTCGGGGATGGCAGGCTCGCACTGCCGTACTACTCGGTGGACGTGGCTTCTCGGGCCGGAGTCGCCGCATTCGCGCAGGCTATGAACCGGGAGTTCGCCCTCGAGGGGCGGGATCTCCTTGTCTGCTACGCGTGTCCGGCTCCGGCCGATACGGCTGCTGAGCGTCCGTTTGCCGATCTGTGGCGCAGGATGGGCACACCGGTTGTTTGCCCCGAAAGGGTGGCCGACTTCGTGCTCACGACGACACTGCAGCGCAAGCCAATCGCCGTCATGGGGTGGCAGAACGCCTTCATCACGCGCGTCAACGCGGTTTCGCCATGGCTGGCGAACGTGTTCGGCCTTGATAGCGCATCCAGGCACCTGCGCGATGCCTTCGGCACACCGCACGCCGAACCCGCCAACTTGCAAGAGGAGCCCAGATGACTCGATCAGCAAAGTACGACAGGCTGCTCAACGCAGCTCAGACGATAGTGCGTCAAGACGGTTCCTCGAAGCTCACGCTCGACGCTGTCGCCGCCGAGGCAGGGGTCAGCAAGGGCGGTCTTCTCTACCACTTCCCGACGAAGGAAGCGCTCATCTCAGCTATGGTCGAGCGCATGCTCGCATCCTTCGAGGCTGCACAGGAACGCTCGATGGCGGCTGATTCCATCGAGCGCGGCCGGTGGACGCGCGCATGGGTCCGTACCAGTGTCAGTGCGAAGGGTCCGTCGGATCACGACGCCACAGCTGCTGGACTGCTGGCCGCCATCGCGACGAATCCTGCTCTCGCCGACCCGATGCGCGACCGCTACGCACAATGGCGCGCGCGGGCAACCACGGACGGGATCCCCGCTGAGGTCGCTGCGATTGTGACGCTGGCCGCAGACGGGATGTGGATGGCCGACCTGCTTGGCTTGTCCGCGCCCACGGGCGACGAGCGTCGCCGGATCATCGAGCGGCTTCTCGAGATGGCGAGTGGTGACCAGTGACCGCCCTGACGGCTATCGACCAGTTCGCCTGTACGGGCTGCGGCAAGTGCGGCGAGTATGCCCTAGAACGAGGGTTCCATGATGGACAATGGTCTGCTACGACCTGAAACCAGCAGAGGCCGCCATGGGAGATCGCCTGTTAGCAGTTACGGCATTGCTGCCAGCGTGACATCGCTGTGCAGTGCCCATGTACCAAGCCGCATCTCATCACCAACTCGACCCTGACCATGCCGTTTCGGGGTACGATTGTCCTTATTTGAAAAGTCTTGGCGCTAGGGTGCCTTTCAGCTCAGGCGAGCGCGGCCCGTTGCCCCAACCGTGAAGCAGGCCCGGTACGCCGGCGCCCCTTGGTGTCTGCGCCAGAATGCGCTATGCTGAAGGGAGGAATGTATCGATGGGCATGCTGTATCAGGAGAGTGCCTCATGACAACGATCCAGCCGGCCACTCAGGCGGAGGAAACCGGCGGCGCAGCGCTGAGCCGCCGCCAGTTCGTGCAAAGCGTGGCTGCGTCCGGCATTGCCGCCGGCGCAACGCTGGCCTTGGCCGCATGCACGCCGGTCACGGTTGGCATGCCAGCGCCGGCAGCCACGCCCAGCGCGGCGTCAGCGCCAGAAAGGGCGCGTGTTGCCCTCGTCCGAACTCTCGATCGCGTCGAGGGATTGCGCCGGCTGCTGGCCCTGGCAGGAACGCCGGAAGTTGCCGGCAAGCATGTCGTCGTCAAGCCAAACTTCAACAGTGGCGACCCCGCACCTGGCTCGACGCACCCCGACCTGCTGCGCGGCATGGTGCTGGCGCTGCAGGCCGCTGGGGCACAGCGCATCACCGTGGCAGACCGCAGCGGCATGGGCAACACGCGCCAGATCATGGCTCAGTTGGGCATCGACGCCATGTCCAAAGAGATGGGGTTTGACCTTGTGGCGCTCGACGAACTGGGCGCTGACGGCTGGCGCCTGATCGAATTTGCCGGCAGCCACTGGAGCCGGGGCTTTCCGGTTCCGAAGCTGATCAGCGAAGCTGACGCTGTCGTCCAGCTCTGCTGTCTCAAGACGCACCGCTTCGGCGGCCACTTCACCCTCTCCCTCAAGAATAGCATCGGGCTGGTGGCAAAACATATCCCCGGCGACAGCTACAACTACATGAACGAACTCCACGGGTCTGAAGAGCAGCGCACCCTGATCGCGGAGGCTAACACCGCCTACGCGCCGGCACTGATTGTCATGGATGGGGTTGAGGCCTTTGTCAGCGGCGGACCGGAGCGCGGCGAACGGGTAGACGCCCACGTCATGCTGGCCGGCAGCGACCGCGTGGCGCTCGATGCAGTGGGTGTAGCCCTGTTGCGCCATTTCGGCACGACGCCCCAGGTGACAGCCGGCCCGGTTTTTGCACAGCAACAGATCGTGCGCGCGGTCGAGCTGGGGTTGGGTATCGCCAGTGCCGAGCAAATTGATTTCGTGAGCGACGGCGCCGCTGAGGATGGCCTGATCGCCGCGCTACAAGCCATCTTGGCGGCAACGTAACCGCTCGTTGCCGCCATTGGCCCAAAGATTACCGGAAATTGAGCAGCACCTCTACCCGCAGAGGAAAAGGAAACAGGAGAGCGCATACGATGAACTACCGCAACCTGGGCCGCACCGGGCTCAAAGTCTCGGCCATTTGTCTTGGCAGCATGCAGTGGGGTTGGACCGCCGACGAAGCCGCCAGCCGGGCGGTCATGGACGCGTACGTTGCGGCTGGCGGCAACTTCATCGACACGGCCGACATCTACAGCTCCTGGGCCGAGAACAATCCTGGCGGTGTCAGCGAGGAGATCATCGGTCGCTGGATGAAAGAACGCGGCAACCGCGACCAGATCGTGCTGGCCACCAAAGGGCGCGGCCGGATGTGGGAGGGGCCGAACGGCGAAGGGCTCAGCCGCGTGCACCTCATCAAGGCATGCGACGACAGTCTGCGACGCCTGCAGACCGACTATATCGATCTCTACCAGACGCACTGGTACGACGCTACGACGCCGATCGAGGAGACTATGGAGGCGCTCGACAGCCTGGTGCGCCAGGGCAAGGTACGCTATGTCGGGTGCAGCAACTACCCGGCGTGGCGCCTCATGCAGGCCCTGTGGGCCAGCGACAGGGGGAACCTCGTGCGCTACGACTCAATTCAGCCGCACTACAGCCTGGTGCACCGCGCCGAATTCGAGCGCGACTTACAGGAAGTGTGCGTTGCCTACGGCATCGGCGTCATCCCCTACAGCCCGCTGGCCGGCGGCTTCCTGACCGGCAAGTACACGCGCAAGGGCGGGGACAGCGGCGCACGCGCCGAGGGGATCAAACAGCGTTACTTCAACGAGGCTGGCTGGCGCGCGCTCGACGCGGTGCGGGCTGTCGCCGACCTAACAGGCAGCACGCCCACCGCGGTGGCCCTAGCCTGGCTGCTCACCCAGCCCGCCATGACGGCGCCGATCATCGGCGCCAACAGCGTTGCGCAATTGCACGACAGCCTTGCTGCAGCCGATCTCACCCTCTCGACCGAACAAGTAGCGGCGCTGGCGACAGCCTCCCGCTGGCAGGACAGCGAACGCGGCTAGTACAGATAGACCTCAGTCAATCGGTAGTGATGGAGCGGCGCAGCATGTAGAGCGATTTGGCAAATCGCTCTACATAAACATTTTTACAGTGTCTGGCGAACAAACAGGCCTGACAACAACGACAAGGTTATCGATACTT
>CAIRNL010000286.1 GCA_903879975.1 uncultured Chloroflexota bacterium
CCTGTCGCCGGTACCTGCACAGCGAATCCACCTATCCAGGAGTCGTGCAATGGTATCCTATCGTCAGTCGGTTTCTTGGTGGTGTTTTGTACCCGGCATCCTGTCACCGCAGGAGTTCCTGCGCATGGTCGCTGACCTCGGCTTGGATGCAGTCGAATTGCTGCCTCGCGAGCACTGGCAACATGCCCGAGATCACGGACTGGCAATCGCTTCCGTGGACGGCCATGCTTCGATTCTTGCCGGTCTCAATCGGCGCGAAAACCATGCTCGGATTCTCGGGGAGCTGCAAGAGAACATCCGCCTGGCTGAGCGCTGGGGAATCGCCAATTTGATCTGCTTCAGCGGAAGCCGCGCGGGTCTCGACGACGCCAGTGGAATCGCCAACAGCGCCGCAGGGTTGGCCCGAGTGGCGAAAGCGGCTGAAGATGCCGGCGTCACCCTGGTATTGGAAGTGCTCAACAGCAAGGTGGACCATCCCGACTATCAGGCCGATCGCACGGCGTGGGCTGTGGCAGTGTGCCAGCTTGTCGATTCGCCTGCAGTGCGCGTGCTCTACGACATCTATCACATGCAGATCATGGAAGGCGACATTCTTCGGACGATCGGCGCAGTCCATCCGTGGATTGGCCATTATCATACTGCAGGGAATCCAGGGCGGCACGAACTCGATGCGCATCAAGAGTTGAACTATCCTGCGATCTTCCGTGCCATAGAAGCGACTGGGTATTGCGGCTACGTAGGTCACGAATTCATCCCGACCGGCAATCCTGTAGCGAGCTTGCGCGCAGCGGTGGAGATGGCCAGAAACATCTGACCCTATGCGGTCAGTCAAACTCGTCGGCGGCGCGTTCGCCCAGTGATCGCCCGCCCCGCCGCCGTACATCGGCAGATGGCGCACCCAAGCTCAACTGTTGCAGGAACCCCTTGGGTGCGGCCACCTGTGCCTGCTCGACGACCGGGTACGCGGCCATCACTGCGGCATCTTCAGGCACATCCTCGAAATAAAGACATTCCCGACGCAGGGTGCGCGGAAAATCATCCAGACCCAGCGCATCGACAACTTCATCTGGCCGTCCAGTGGCGCCCGCGCGCATTTGCGTACGCAGAAAAATGCAGTGTTCTTCAGCCACTGCGTCGTAGCCAGTATAGCGCAATTCCAGGATGAGCGGGCGCAGATTGTAGGCATAGGGCTTGCCTTTGCGCTCGCGCACGCGCCAGACTTCGTCTGTTGCCAGCAGGCGATCGATGCGCGCCTGGAGGTCGGCGCCGTCGATGTCGCCAGGTTCGGCATACAGTACGATAGCGTACTCTGCGCCGATGATGAGATTCTGCAGCGCCGTCGTCTTGTCCGGCAGTTCCTGCACATCGACCAGCGTGACGCCAGGTGGCAGCGTCGAACGCAGGCGTGCGGTCACTTCGTCGAGCGGCAGCGGGGGCGCCAGGATAATATCCAGCGGCTCACGGACACCGGTGATACCCACGCCCAGCGGTGCCGCAAACTGTATGTGTGGCTGTGGATTGAAGCCCTGTTTGTAGAGTAAGGGCAGGTCAGCACGGCGCAGCGCCCGCTCCCACAGGCGGAACTCGTCGTGGTGGGAGATGAATTTGACCGCCTCGCCCTTGGCGTAGCGAATGCGGAGGTGCTGGCGCAGCGGAAGCTGCGTTTCATCACTCATCGTTCGGGCCAGCCCCGCCGTCGCCGATGCGCTTGCTCACTGTGCCATTGCGGCGCTGCGGAACGCGGTGGTCGAACTGGCCGGCCAGTTCAGGCGACATGTCGTCATTGAAATAGAGGGGGATGGGTGCGATATCGACCGGCTGGCGCACTTTGTCACGGCCCAGGCTCGGGCAGCCCCACGCCCCATCGGGTGCATTGCGGCGCTGCTCTTTGAAGTAGCCCAGGATGCCGCAGGAGAAGCAGTGCTCACGGCAGTCGTCGACCACGCCACCCTGGTAGGTGTGGACATACTCTTCGACCAGAAACTGCTTCTTCAGGCCGGCGGAGATATGATCCCACGGCAGCACTTCATCCAGCGAGCGAGCGCGGCGCGCGTACCAATCCATGTCCAAGCCGAGTTCAGCAAAGGCATCCTGCCAGGCTGCAAAATTGAAATACTCACCCCATCCCTCCAGCTTGGCTCCTTTGCGCCAGGCCAACTCAATGACATCGGTCAGGCGTCGATCGCCGCGCGTCAGGAACGCCTCAACCAGTGTCTCCTCGGGGTCGTTCCAGGAGAAATGGATGCCAGGGCCGCGCAACTCGCGCTGGAGCAACTCAATCTGGGCGTTGATCACACGCTCATCCTCCATCGGCACCCATTGAAAGGGCGTGTGCGGCTTGGGCACCAGCGTACTCACGCCGATGCGCACATTGGCCTTCTTGCCGAGCACACGGCGTCCCACTGCCAGCACCTCCTTGGAGAGATCGGCGATGGCCTGCACATCCTCCAACGTCTGTGTCGGATGGCCGATCATGAAATACATCTTGATCGTCGTCCAACCGCGCTTATAGACTTCCTCGGCCGTGGCCAGCAATTCGGCCGACGCGATCGGCTTGTTGATCACATCACGCAGCCGGTCGGTTGCGGCTTCAGGTGCGAAGGTGAAACCAGAACGGCGTCGTCCCTTTTCCAGCAGGCCCATGAGATCGACGCTGAAGCTTTCGATACGCAAACTGGGCAGGCCAATACTCAGCTTTTTGGCGCCATGGCGCTCCGTGGTGCGCCGCACCAGTTCCTCGACATTGCCGTAATCGCTGCTGCTGAGGCTGAGGAAACTCACCTCTTCGAAGCCACACTGTTTGATCATGTCGTCCACAGCCTGGAGCACCTCCTCCACCGGTCGTTCGCGCACGGGGCGAAAGATCATACCTGCCTGGCAGAAACGACAGCCACGTGTGCAGCCGCGCATAATCTCGATTGCGGCACGGTTGTGTACGACGTTGATGAACGGCACAATGAATTTCGTCACCGGGGGCGGCAATACCGTGACCACGCGCTTGAGCACCTGGGCAGGCGCAGCAGAATGGTTCGGCGTCACAGCAGCGAGGGTGCCGTCGGCAGCATAGCTCACAGCATAGAAGGCCGGCACGTACACCCCAGGGATGTGTGCCAGTTTTTCCCACAGTCGATGGCGATCTGTGCTTTCTTCGGCAGCAGATGCAGTTTCCTTCCACGCCCGATACGCCGCAATCACCTCAAAGATGATCTCTTCCCCCTCGCCGATGATCATGGCATCGAAAAATGCGCTCATAGGCTCCGGGTTATAGCAGCCTGAACCGCCGGCGATGATCAACGGATGGGCGGCCGTACGGTCGGCGGCGCGCAGCGGGATGCCCGACAGGTCGAGCATGGTGAGAACGTTGGTATACAGCTGTTCGTAGGGAAGGCTGAAGCCAACGATATCAAACGCGGCCATGGGGTGGCGCGTCTCCAGGCCGTAGAGCGGGATTCCGTCACGGCGCATGTAGCGCTCAAAGTCAGGCCACGGGCAGTAGATGCGCTCGGCCAGCAGATGGGCGCGGCGATTGATGAGGTCGTAGAGGAGCATGAGGCCCAGATTGCTGCCACCCAGTTCGTAGATATCGGGGAAGGCGAGGGCCATACGCACGTCAATGGCTGGGTCGTCCCAATCCTTGACGACACTATTGAGCTCACCGCCGGTATAGCGGGCCGGCATCTCGACTTTGTGTAACACGCGATCCAGGGCGCGCGTGATCTGGCGTGGTGTGGTCAGCATGGCAATTCCTCTCCGTCGTTTCATCCGGGCATTGCGCCCGGGTGGGGTTAGAACCCACCGATTGAATGGGTGCCTATGATATCACAATCGGGCTATTGGCGCGCTGCGGAAAGCGCCTGCGGAAAAGCGACTGCCAGCACTGCAGTACCGGCCAGCGCCGCAACCCCCATGCCCAGGAAAACCGTGCCCAACCCAAAATTCTGTGCCAGCGCCCCCAGCAGAATTGGGCTCAGCGCAATGCTGACGCCGCCAGCCATGTTGTACGCGCCCAGGGAAGCGCCGCGCATCTGAGCGTCAGCATGCTGTGTCACAAAGGCGTTGCCGGCCGTCAGGAACATTCCAAAGGAGATACCCTCCATCACGAGCAACAGGCTGAGCACTGCGTAGTCGGTGGCATAGGCCATTGCCAGCACGGCCAACCCGCCCAAGGCCAGCGCAAAGAGCATGAGGCGGTGGCTCCACGCCGGTGTACTGACGACGCCAGTCGGCAGGCGTGTCAGCGTCGACGCCAGTGCGCGCAGGGTGAAGAGCGAACCAATCGCCAATGCCGAGAAGCCCAGCGTGCCGGCCTGGAGCGGCATGAAATTGACGACCACGCCGTTGAAGATGGGGCTCAGCAGGAAATTGGCGAGCGCGGCCAGCAAGATCAGACGGTTGGTACCCAGTACATGCAGGTTGGTCAGCGGATTGCTTGCGCGCACTGCGCGGCTGATCCCTTCATCGACCAGCGTGAACCAAGCCAGGCCTGCAGCAAGCAACGCCAGCAGGGACATAAAGGCCAGGCTTGCCACGACACCGAACACCTCGCCGATCAGGCCGCCCAGCAGCGGACCTGTCGCAAAGCCAAGCCCCATGGAGGTTGTCAGCATGCCCATTGCGAGCCCGCGATCCGCCGGTGCCGCATAGTCGCCCACCATGGCAGCGCCCATGGCAAAGACACAGACAATCCCGAGCCCGAGCAGCACCTGGGCGAGCAAGAGCCAAAGCGGCGCCGGCGCCAGCGCCAGCAGCAAGCCGGCCACAGCAAAAGCGAATGACCCGCCCACAATCAGGCGCCGCCGGCCGAATCGGTCTGAGATGACGCCGACCGGGACCGATACAAGGACTTGCGTGGCCCCGTTGAATGCGGCCAGGCTACCGATGAGGAGCAGCGATGCGCCGATCTCCTGGGCTCGCAGCGGAAAAGCTGGCAGCAAATAGCCGACAACCGTATCGGCTACAAAGATCGTAAAATATAATGCGAAGAGTTCGCGGCGCAGCAAACGCTGCCAGGACATCGTCGAAAGCATAGGCGACCCAAGATTCCTTACGTCGAAAGCCATCTTCCCCCATAACAGTGGACTATAGGCGATCCGCCACGCGAAGAGCAAACAGCATCGATTCCAGAAACACACAAGTCAACGGTGTACGGCGCGTCACCGCGCTGTGGCATGCCCCTGTCTGCACCGTTCCAGCCACGCCGGCTGGAGCCTCCTGGCCATGAGGGCGTGGATATCCAGTGCCGGGGATATTCTCCCCCCATTCGGTATGCACCGGCCATGCGGCAATCGCTTGGCTGCCCCACGCTTTCGTTGTAGACTACACCGCCGGCCAGTCTATCGTGCCAACCAGCCAATCATCGGGGGAGAAAATCGCATGCAGGTCGATTCATTCAACGACTATCA
>CAIRNL010000287.1 GCA_903879975.1 uncultured Chloroflexota bacterium
CCTCGGCCTGGCTTCGCCTTTCTTCCGTGGCCTGCCGCTTGCCGGCTACGGGCTGGAGTGGATTCTACCACCCGTCTCGCTGGCCCATCCGCTGGATGACGGCAGCGCCGTTGCCGTGACGCGCTCGCTGGATGAAACTGCGGCTGGCCTGGGCGAGGATGCTACGCAGTGGCGGCGGCTCTTTGGCCCGTTGGTGGAGCGTTGGCAGGATGTGATCGACGATCTGCTGGCGCCGCTCCACTTCCCGCGTCATCCGCTGCTCTTTGGCGCGTATGCCCTGCCGCTGGCTGCGCCGGCATCTCTGCTGGCCAGAGCGCTCTTTCGCAAGGAACGGGCACGCGCTGTGTTTGCTGGCATGGCAGGCCACTCGATTCTGCCGCTGGAGTGCTCTCCCACGGCAGCCGTCGGATTGCTGCTCACTATGTTGGCACAGGGCGTCGGCTGGCCGATCGCAAAGGGGGGATCGCAGGCCATTGCCGACGCCATGGTGCGCTACCTACAGGACCTGGGCGGTGACGTGGTTTGTGGATGGGAGGTGGCTGACCTGGCAGAACTGCCGCCTGCGCGCGCCCGTCTGTTGGATACCGCGCCAAGGGGCTTGCTGCAGATCGCCGGCAACCGTCTGCCCTCTGGCTATCGCCGCCAGCTGGAGCGCTTTCGCTACAACCCGGGAGTCTTCAAAGTGGACTGGGCGCTGGACGGGCCGATCCCATGGATCGCAGAGGCATGCCGACGATCGGCCACCGTCCATGTCGGCGGCACACTGGAGGAGATCGCTGCGGCAGAACGGTCCGTGTGGCGCGGCGTGCATCCGCTGCGTCCCTTCGTCCTGCTGGCGCAGCAGAGCCTGTTCGATGCGACGCGTGTGCCGGCAGGCAAACACTCGGCCTGGGCCTATTGTCATGTCCCGAACGGATCGACTGTGGAGATGTCCGAAGCCGTCGAGCGCCAGGTGGAGCGCTTTGCCCCTGGCTTCCGTGATCTCATCCTGGCGCGCTCGACCCGCCACGCCATGGCAATGGAGGCATATAACCCCAACTATGTGGGCGGCGACATCAACGGCGGTGTCCAGGATCTGTTCCAGCACTTCACGCGGCCAAGCCTGAGCCTGACACCCTATCGAACCCCGGCCAAGGGCATCTACATCTGCTCGTCGTCTACGCCGCCCGGCGGCGGCGTGCATGGGATGTGCGGGTATTACGCTGCGCAGGCAGTACTGGAGGACCTGCACCGTAGGCGCATCTGACCGCTTTACGCCCTGGCCAGTGCCGTCGGTAGGGCAACCGCCGCTACGCCCCCTGTTCGACTCGTCACGGCACCGGATACAATGCAACGTCGGGGACCCCAACGTGAAGTAGACCCCACGGCGCGGCCGGATAGCCAGCGTATCCTGCGCGGTGGTACACTATGCAGCACAGCAATCTCATCTATCCATTCACCTGGGATGTCCCGCTATGCCGCTAGCTGACGTTTCGCTCCAACCGCTCTCTGCTGTCCTCGTCGGATGTGGCGGCATCAGCCGCGCCTGGCTTGACGCCGTGCCCACCCTTCCCAATCTGGCCATGACCGGCTTCGTCGATCTCAATCAGGAGGCCGCCACTCACCGCGCCGCCGAGTATGGCTGGGAGGGTGCCGTCGTCGGGACGGACCTGGCAGCTGTGCTGGCGCAGACCAAGGCCGATATTGTCTTCGATTGCACCGTCCCCGAAGCTCACCTGCCCGTGACGCTGACAGCCCTTGACCATGGCTGCCACGTGCTCGGAGAGAAGCCACTGGCTGCAGGCATGGACGCGGCA
>CAIRNL010000288.1 GCA_903879975.1 uncultured Chloroflexota bacterium
CTGCAGGATCGTGGTGCCGTCGCCGGCGTAGAGTTCCAACACCGTGTCGCTGTTGGGGCCGAGCGTGCCGGCTGCAATCTGGTACTGTCCGCCGGCCACAGTATCGAAGGTGAGCCAGTCCTGATCGCCCAGGCCGGGGTCAAGCGGGTCGGCGCAGAAGTTATGGGTTTGGGACAGCGCACTGGCGGCGAGCAGTTTCGCATCGCCGGGGCCGTTATCGCCGTTGGCACCCTCCTGGCGGTCCGGCGCGCAGAAGCCCGTCTGCGCGACCAGGGTATATTGGGTGTTGGGGCCATTGGCAGCGGGATTGGCATGCCGCACGCGTAGCAGGTAGTCACCCGAGGCAGGCGGCGTAAAGACCAGACGCGAAGCGCTGGCGTAGCCATGGTCGTCATTTTCAGCCAGCGGCGTCACGCCGTCCGGCGCAAACAGCGTCAACACAGTGTCGGCGGCAAAAGCCAGATCGGTCGTACGCACCACGTAGGTGGCACCGGCTGTCAGTGACAATTTGACCCAGTCCACATCGGCGGCTGGGCAGATATTGTAGACAGCGGGTTGATCGAGCGCCAGGCTGCGTGCGACTGTGCTGTTATCGTCTATCTCGTAGGCATCGGGCGTACAGGCCGACGCCGTGACCGTCACGTCGTAGCGTTTGTCTGCGCCAAAGCTGTTGGCATTCTGGTTCGTGATGCGCGCGTAGTAGACGGTTGCCGTCGTTGCGGCCTGTTGCAGCTGGTTAGTGGCGCTGGCGAGGCTGTTTTCGGCGTCGACCTGATCGCAGCCGGCAAAGAGCGTGATGGATGGCGCCACACCCGGCGTCACATTGTCGGCCAGCAGATTGAACGTACTGCCCGCCTCCACGCTGAACGTCACCCAATCGACGTCACCCGAGGATTGGAAGAGGTGTGTCTGACGTACACCGTCGGCAGTGATGTCGCGCGCCTGGGCACAGGTGTCGTCTGGTTCGTAGGTATCGACGACAGTGGTGGCACTGGTCAACGTCAGGGAATAGGCGGCCAGCGGGCCGATGTAGGCACCGGCCTGGGCGACACTGGCATAGCACACGCCGTTGGTTGGGGATTGCCAGCGAATGGTATTTGGGCCGCTGGCCACAGCGCCACAGCTGGCGTCGAGGCCAAGGACAGGCGAGGCATGCGGCTGCGCGTTGGTGGCTGCCAACGTATAGGTGACGCCGCTGAAGACAGTGAACTTGACCCAGTCGCGGTCGACGGCAGTGGGCTGTTGCGCCTGGCACAGGCTGCGCGCCTGCGTGATGTACTCGCCAAACCAGCGCGCATTGGTGCGGACATCGTCGCCAGCGACGCCTTCGTAGCCATCTACCGTACAGGCAAGATTGCCGACACAGACAATACGGCTGACCAGATTGTTGGCTTCATTGCTCTCAGTCACCGTGCCGGCACGATCGACCCAGGCATAGACATTGTGGTTGCAGCTCTCTGTGTTGAAGGTGACACCCGGTATGGAATAGATAGCTTGCTGACCGGCGTTCAGGCCAGCCACAGTGAAAGATGCCCCGGTCGTGCTGCCATCCGGCGGCTGAGCGAGATCGAGGAAAGCGTGCAGCGTAATGGTTGAGGCCACGTTGGTCGTGCCGATATTGCGCACCACCAGATTGACAGTCACGCTTTGGTTGAGCGCA
>CAIRNL010000289.1 GCA_903879975.1 uncultured Chloroflexota bacterium
CCGGCGTATCGATGGCTTGATTTTGATTGACGTGCCGCTCAATTCGTTCATCTCGCAGCGGTTGATTCGCAATGCGTTTCCAGTCGTCACGTTCGGCTATCAATATCCGCAGCTGAGTTCGATCGACGCTGAAAACTGGCTGGGTGCCAAAACAGCTGTCGAACATTTGCTTGACCTGGGGCACCGTTGTATAGCCTGCATTACGAACAGCCCTCATTTTCCTGGCGATCCCAATCTGCGTTTGCAGGGGTACCACGATGCACTGCAGCAGCGCGGGGTGCCAGCCAACCCTGACTGGGTCGTCGAAGGCTGTTACACACCGGAGAGCGGCTATACGGCGATGAACACTCTGCTCGATCTGGCCGAGCTGCCGACCGCCGTTTTTGTTGGCAGCGATGTCGTTGCGTTCGGCGCCATGACGGCTGTCCACGAGCGTGGGCTGTCAATTCCGCGCAATATCGCCTTTGTCGGCTTCGACGATGTCCCGCTGGCCCGCTATGCGGTTCCGCCCCTGACAACTGTGCGTATGCCGGCCGTGGAGATGGGGATTCGTGCCGGAATGTTGTTGATGGAGCGCATCTTCGACGGTGCAGGTCCTACCCATATCACGTTGCCCACCGAGCTGATCGTGCGCAGTTCGAGCGGCGCTGCTTGATTTCGTCCGGCTCTGCCATCGCTTTTTGAAGATGTTGGAGTTGTCTTTTTCGTTCATGCAAGAGATACCACCAAGGAGGAGTCTGATGTCGTCGTCTGTTTTTTCACGCCGTCAATTTTTGAAGACCTCTGCTCTGGTCGCCGCAGCAGGGGCCCTGGCCGCCTGTGCGCCGGCTGCGCCTGCGCCTATGGGCGGCGGTGCCAGCGCACCGGCAGAGTCCCTGATCGAACTGACGTATATGACGCCCGATCGGGAGCTGAGCAACAAGGTCAAGGAGATCGCTGTCTCGCGTTTCAATGCTGCCATGGCAGAAGCGGGCCAGCCCTACCGGGTCACGAGTGTGGCTGGCCCGGCGACCGACAATGACCTGCGCAGCAAGCTTGTGCTCGATGCGGCCGCTGGCACGCTACCGGACATCTTTGGCGCGTATTCGTCGCAGATTGCCGATTTTGTGGCCGCCGGCTATGTGCTCGATCAGAAGCCCTATTTGGAGGCATGGCCTGACTGGCAGCAGTATTACGAAGTGCTGCGCAAGCTGGCGGTCATCAACGGCAGCCTGCAGGGGTTGCCTGACGGCTCCACGATGACCTGGTTCTATCGAAAAGATGTCATGGAGGCGGCTGGTATCTCGACTGCTCAGCCCAACACGTGGGAGGAGTTCTACGCGGCCTGCGACCAGATCGCTACCAAGACGGAGGCCAAACCGTGCGGGCTGCCAGCAGCCACGCCCTGGGGAGCGGGCACTTTCTACGAGGGATTCCGCATGGTCTGGCTGGGCTTTGACGACCAGAATATCTATGATGGTGCCGAGGACAAGTGGGTGGTGAGCAGCCCGGGCCTGCTCAAATCGTTCCAGGTTTACGAGACTTTGGCCAAAAATAACTGGTTGACAGTCGACGAACTGCTTGCTCCCAACCCCTGGGAGCCGATCAAGTACCAGGGCTTCCCAGAAGGCAGCATTTTGCTGGTCACTGGCGGCGACTGGCAGTGGACGTTCGACTGGGGCCCGGACGGGGCGACCCCGATTGAGGGGTTGCTGGAGCGGGTCGACCGCTGGCAG
>CAIRNL010000290.1 GCA_903879975.1 uncultured Chloroflexota bacterium
GCATGCATCAATCACCTCAGTTATGAATGGCCTCTGACGCCGGATGGCAGATACTGCAGCGGTACCCGCACCCTCTATCCCTACGGCAGCGTCGGCCGCATCAAAAACAATTCGTCCTCTATGGCTGCGGCATCGCAGTTGACGTCGGCGGAATCGTACTGCCATCACCGGCAGATGTCACCGTACCCGTAATCGTGGGCGTGCCGGTCAGCGTCGATGTTGCCGACGTTTGACCGGCCGGCAGCACCGGCAGAGCGTCGGTCGCCCCCAAATTCGGTGCTTTGATGACAACTTCCACCGTCTCGGGGATGACACCGTCGACGCGGATACCCTCGGGATAGAGAACTGCTGGCTCGACCGAGTGCGTTCCCTGTACCAGCCCAGTCAGGTCGAGAATGGTGAACACATCGTCCTCGTTGAGCGACTCCAACAGAGGCATAGGCCCGCTCAGGATTACGTCGACCTCAGCCAGCGCGGTATCGGCACTCAACCCAGCGCCCAGTCCCCGTACAATCAGCGGCTCAGAGACCGTAATGCCGCCCTCAATGGGCGAAACACCGGCGGTCGCCATCACAAAATCCATATCTGCTGTGACCTCTTGCGGCAGGAGCAGGGCCACGCGCTTGCGCACATCGGCTGTAGCGCCGGCCAGGTCGAGCGGTTCAGTCTCGATATAGCCGGGCACCTGGCTCAGCATGTCCGGATCGCCCTGGAGAACAACCGTCGACGGCTCAGAGCGGACCGAGCTCAGGCGATAGCCGGCAGCCGGCGGCCCGGAGAGCTTGATGCGCACCGCCACTTCCTTGCGCCCCGGCCATTGCTCCACCGGCACCACGACCTGTACACGGCCAGACGGCGCCACCGCCACACCGTCAACAGGCCGGTTCTGCCCGTCGACGGGCACCAAAGTCTGCGTCCGTTCGACCTGGCTCTTGGCGTTGCCCAGGAAGATCTCAGCGCGCGCCTTGGTCACTTGTTGCACCTGCGATTCGGGACCGCTCACGGTGACCGTCACCGGCGTGTAAATTGGCGCCTGCCAGTCGTAGCCGTAGGCCGTGCCGTCCATGATTTCGACCTGTACAGGCACTTCTTTTTCGACCAGTCGGTCAAGGATCACAGTCAATTCGGGGCGCTGTACGGCGAGCACGGATACCTGCGGATCGCGGCGCGTCACCTTGACGGCCACGTCATGTTCGCCTGGACCCAACCCAGTCAGATCGAGCACGGCGCGAAAGTCGTCATTCTTCATAGATTCCCACGACGTACGCGGCGCACGCAGTTCCAACGTCACACTTTCTTTGCTGAGATCCTGCACGGGCTGCAGCCCTTCACCTACCCCCACGATCGTCACCGGGATCGCTTCAGCAAGCTGCTCTTTGATCAGCGGGTTTTCCTGGTTGACGGCAATGAGCCAGATGACCAACGCCAGCACCAGCGACAGCACCAGCGTCCCGAGATCGCTCAGGTTCATCTGGATTGTGGGGCGGCTGCGCGCAATGGGCGCCGGCGGCAAATCACTTTCTGGCTGCAGGTCCACACTTTCCATAGCCATCACATGTTCGAATAGTAGTCGCTCAGTACAGAGCGCAGCCGATTGCTGTCGATACGCACGATACGACCGTTGCGTGCCACCGAGATGCGGCCCGTTTCCTCAGAGACAACGATCACCAACGCGTCTGACTGCTCCGTCACACCGATGGCAGCGCGGTGGCGCGTGCCCATCTGGCTGTCAGAGAGTTCGCGATCGGTCAGCGGCAGCACGCACGAGGCAGCATAAACCCGGTTGTTGCGCACGATAACAGCGCCATCGTGCAACGCTGTGTTCGGATAGAAGATGGTCGCCAGCAGTTCCGACGACAGTTCACCGTTGATCAGAATGCCGCTGTCGACAATTTCAGCCAACCCCGTGACGCCCTCAAAAACGAGCAAGGCGCCACACTTGCGCTGCGAGAGCCAGTCCACCCCCTTAACGATCTCTGCGATCAGCGTCTGTGTCTGGCTGGTATCGCCACGCCGGGTCAGCAACGGTGCCGAGCGACCGACACGCTCCAGGGCACGGCGCAACTCTGGCTGAAAGATGACCGGAATTGCAACCAACACCATCGGTGTCGCCGTGCGCATCAGCCAGTTGAACGCCGGCAGGTCAATCGTCTGGCCGAGAATTGCAAAGATGAGCAGGACAACGAGCACACCGCGCACAAGCTGCACCGCGCGCGTTCCCCGGAAAAGGCGAAAGAGTGCATAGAAGACCAACGTCACCAGCACGACGTCGAGCAGGCTTTGCCAATGATAGAGTCGGCTAAGTGAAGCGAATACGTCAGTCATACCCAGGAATACAGCAAGGCCGGTGGGCCGAAGAGCCGACTACTTCAACGGAATCCCACCGATCAGATGGGCAAGCAGTGCCTTCTGCGCGTGAAGGCGGTTGTGGGCCTGCGGGAAGAGCACACTGTTCGGCCCGTCTGCCACGGCATCGGTAATTTCCTCGCCCCGGTGCGCGGGCAGGCAGTGCATGACCAGCACATCCTGGTTACGCGTACGTTCGACCAACGCGCGGTTGATCTGGTAGGGAGGGAAGATGCGCAGGCGCTCTGCGCGCTCGGCCTCCTGCCCCATGCTCGTCCAGACATCCGTGTAGAGCACATCGGCGCCCACTACACCATCCAGATCATCGGTCACGGTCACATCGGCGTCGGATTGGGCGACAACGGCAGGATCCGGCACATGGCTGGCGGGTGACACGACACGCACGCTCATGCCGACCTTGCCGGCAGCCATGATCAGGCTCGTCGCCACGTTGTTGCTGCCGTCCCCGACATAGGCGAGGGTCATCCCTTCCAGGCGATCGCTTTGTTCCCAGATCGTGTAGATATCGGCCAATGCCTGGCACGGATGGCTGAAATCGCTCAGGCCGTTGATGACCGGCACGGTGGCCCACTGTGCCAGTTGCACCACATGGTCATGGTCGAAGACACGCGCCATGATTCCATCACAGTAGCCACTGAGCACGCGCGCCACATCCGCCACGCTCTCGCGAGCGCCTAGGCCGATCTCCTGCGGGCTGAGGTAGAAAGCGTACCCGCCTAGTTGCACCATACCCATCTCAAAACTGACACGCGTGCGCAGGCTGGGCTTCTGGAAGAGCAAGGCCAGCGACTTACCGGCGAGAATTGGGGCGTTCTGGCCGAGACGTTGGCGTTCTACCTTGAGTTCGCGTGCCAGGCGTAGCAGTCCCCAGAATTGCTCGCTGCTCAGTTGTTGCAGGTCCAGAAAATCGGACAAAGCAGGAATTGCGGCAGTCATAGTTCGTTTCTTCCCCCCAAATCATGGTTGACAATGAGTTCATGATCCTTCGCGAATGACTGGATTGTGGATGGCGCCCAGGCCGTCGATCTCGACGGCCATGATATCGCCTGGCAGCACGGGACCGATACCGGAGGGCGTACCCGTCAGGATCAGATCGCCAGGATCGAGCGTTGCGAAGCGCGAAACGTGCGCAATGATCCGTGCGATGGAGTAGACCATGAGTGCGGTCGTGCTGTCCTGGCGCACATCGCCGTTGACCAGGCAGCGCAAACGTCTGTCGGCTGGGTCATAGCTTGTGTCGACCCATGGGCCAATGGGACAGAACGTATCGAATCCTTTGGCGCGCGCCCACTGGCCATCTTTCTTCTGCAGATCGCGGGCGGTGACGTCGTTGGCAATCGTATAACCGAAGATGACTGACGCGGCATCCTCCTCGCGCACGTTGCGGCAACGCCGACCGATCATCACGGCCAGTTCACCTTCGTGATCGACCCGCTCGCTAATGGCCGGATAGACAACAGCCTGATCGGGTCCAATCACAGAGCTTGGCGGCTTATAAAAAATCATCGGCTCGGTGGGCACTTCGTTGCCCAGCTCGGCAGCATGTTCCGCGTAGTTACGCCCCACGCAGAGGATTTTAGATGGCACGGCAGGCGCCAGTAACTTGACAGTACTGGCAGGTATTGGCGCGCCGATCACAGTGGGTGCATAGGCACCGCTGTCGAGCACGTCCAGGTAAGGCGCCTGCGCCAGTGGGTAGATCAGAGAATCGACGAACATACCCCACCTAGCCGACAGCCAGGTATCGCCGCCCTTGCCGGCCATCTCCCAAAAACGAACGATTCGCATTGCCGGTTCCTTCCTTCTGCCTGCGCGGCGAGGCCCTCTCAACGATCAGGCAAACTGAGTGTCGTTGATGATGAGTTGATACTTACAGCCGAGGAATTCGCACGCCTGGCGCATCATGGTCATCCGGCTCAGGAAGATTTCGAAGTATTCGATCACGGCAGCGTAGTAGGTGTCGATCTCCAGTTCGAGGGCGATGACCTTCTCGTCTGGGCGCACGCGCACGAAGCTGCGCTTGGCCGCATAGTTGACGCGGTCGTGAATGTCGAAATCTTCCATGCGCGGATTCTGCACGCGGCTGCGATGCACGTCTGCTTTGTCGCCGATGATAACGGCGGCGCTGATGGCCGTAGTGGCGGTGCCGCGCTCTTCTTCGTGGTTGCCGATGGCGTTCATGACCAATGCGCACTCTTGCGGCGACATCTGCATGCGCTTTAGGATACTCCACGCCATGAGCGAGCCGCTCAGCGCGTGGTTCTGGCGGTGAATCGAGTTCCCGATATCATGCAGGAAGCCAGCCACGTTGCCGAGCTGGTACGTTCGCTGATCGTAGCCGAGGTGTTCGAGCACATTCTGCGCAATATTGCCAACCAGGCC
>CAIRNL010000291.1 GCA_903879975.1 uncultured Chloroflexota bacterium
CCATCCCGCTGGAGATGGATGACGCCGCCAAGATCGACGGCGCGTCGCCGATCCAGACGCTGTGGCACGTGCTGGTGCCGCAGGCGATGCCGGCCATCGTCACGATTGCAATCTTCCATTTCCTCTACGCTTGGAATGATTTCTACGAGCCCCTGATTTTCCTGCACAGTCGCGATAACTGGACGATGGCAGTGGGACTGCAGACCTTCAATGCGCTCTACTCAGTGAACACGCACCTGATCATGGCGGCAAGCGTAGTCATGGTGATCCCACCCGTGTTGCTCTTTTTCTTTGCGCAGCGGCAGTTTATCCAGGGTGTGGTCATCACAGGCGTGAAGGGGTGAAGGGATCGATGGTCATCTGGCCGCTCCCCAAGATACAGGAATGTGCATTCGGCGACTGGCGCGAGGATCGGCCCGTCACCGTCGTTACGACAGCCGCAGCATGGACAGCCGTGCAGCCGCTGTTGGCGCACCTGGCCGTCGTCGCACGGATCGAGATCACAGCCGCCGATGTGGCGGACTGGCAGGCACTCAGCCCGGCAGTGCAGGGCGAGGCAATCTACGCTGTTGGCGGCGGGCTGGCAGTCGATGCCGCCAAGTTCCTGGCCTGTGCGCACAATCTGCCGCTGATCTGCCTGCCCACGGCACTCTCGGTCGACGCCTTCTTCACGTGGGCATCCGGGGTGCGCGAAGCTGGCTGCGTGCGCTACATCGCCACAAGGCCGCCCGACCTGGTGCTTCTCGACTACGCAGTGCTGGCAGCCGCACCGCCGTCGATCGGCGCAGCTGGCATCTGCGACGTGTTGTCGATCGCCACCGGTTCATGGGACTGGCGTTTCGCCGAAGCAGAGGGCCAAAATCCGCCGGCCACGCGCTACAGGGCGTGGGCCGATCGCATGGCGGCGACGATTCTCGACGCAGCGATCGAGTGCGCCGAGGCCGCCGGGCAGGGGGAGCGTGGCGGCCTCAAGCAATTGGTCGACTGCCTGGCACTCGAGGTCCAGCTCTGCAACCAGCTCGGTCACTCGCGGCCAGAGGAAGGAAGTGAACATTACTTTGCCTACGCAGTCGAAAATGTCATGGGCAAAGGCCTGCCACACGGCGATCTGGTGGGGCCAGGCATCCTGCTGATGGCAGAGGCCCAAGGACTGGATCTTGTGCGGCTGCGCCGGGCACTCGACGCCTGCCACATTGCGCTGAACCGGATTCCCCCCGCTGTCGTCGAGCAGACGCTGGCAGCGCTGCCGACCTACGTGCGGCAGCATCAGCTGCCGTTCGGCATTGCACACACATTGGTATAGAGGAGGCGAGCAAGAAGGATGCATGGCATGGACAAGGAGCGGGCAGGATCATGACTCTCACCGTTGGGTACGCACAGACGACAATCACGCCGGCCCTGGATCGGCCGGTCTATCTCGCGGGCTTTGGGCGCAACCGCCGCGCGCAGTCGGTGCACGACGAGTTGTTCGTGCGCGCGTTGGCACTGCGTGATTCAGACACGACGGTCATCCTGGCAGCGGTTGACCTCATCGGCCTGCCGCGCTCCATGGTGCAGGAGATCGAGCGAGCCGTACAGCAAAGTGCGCCGACAGCCCTGCTGATCGTTGCAGCCACGCACACCCATCACGGCCCCGATACGTTGGGGCTGTGGGGGCCAGACGAAATCACACGCGGCGTGGACGAGGCCTACCAAGCGCAACTCATACAGACCATGACAGCGACGGCAGTGGAGGCGCTCCACCGCATGCAGCCAACCGCTCTACGCGCAGCGACAGTCCACGTGCCCGGTGTCGCGCGCAATTCCCGCGATCCAGACATCCGGGATGAGGAGTTATCATGCCTGCAATTCGTCGCTGCCGGCACCCACAAGCCGCAGGCGACGCTGCTCGTCTATCCCTGCCATCCGGAAGTGGTGTGGG
>CAIRNL010000292.1 GCA_903879975.1 uncultured Chloroflexota bacterium
AAACAGACACAACCATAACTGCTGTTCCGACAGAAAGTGAGCGACGACGTATCTCGCCCGCTGCCCGCCGCATGGCGCGCGATCTAGGGATCGATCTTGGAAATCTCACACCCAGTAAGCCAGATGCGCGCGTGACGACACTGGATGTGATCAATCTGGCTGCTGCTCAGACAAGCGGCAACCGCCTTCCACAACGCCGGCAGCTTCTGAGTGACGTGCAGCGTGTGATGGCTCATCGCATGCTGCGGAGCGTCCGCGAGATTCCACAGTTCTCAGCCACGATCGATGCTGATGTCACACATCTGCTGTGGATGCAGCGCGAACTGGCGGGCGCTGGCAGCGGCAGCATGGGACATACAAGCGATCAAGGGGGAAAGGCAGTGTCATTGACGGCTCTGCTCATCTACTTGGCCGCGCGTGTGCTGACGCAACACCCTCTGCTGAATGCTCGCTATGATGACGACGCTGTAATCCTCTACCAGACTGTCAATATGGGGGTGGCAGTCACGACTCCGCAGGGACTTGTCGTACCTGTGCTGCATGGTGCAGATCAGCTCAGCATCCGTGAACTAGCGCAGCGGTGGGGTGATCTCGCACAAGTAGCACGCAGTGGGCGATTGTCGCTTGGGCAAGTAAGCGACGGCACCTTCACGCTCAGCAACTTGGGAATGTACGGAGTCAGGGAGTTTATTCCCCTGGTCAATCCGTCTCAGACGGCGATTCTCGGGGTGGGCGGGGTGCAGCCGGCGATACAGCCAGAGATTAATGGTACAAAGCACGTCCAGCGTATGAGCCTGACCGTCAGCGCCGACCACCGCGTGGTGGATGGAGCAGCGGCGGCAGCGTTTCTCCATGACCTGAAACTCCGTGTAGAACAAGCTAGTATCACATGAAAGGAATAGAGCACCATGCAAAGAGCCATGATGGATGGCATATCCGATCTGCCGATCAGCGTGCAGTTTGACTTTGCGACGGGCATTTTTTCCCCGTATGCCGACATATCCGAGCGGCGCATGAGCGATCTCAAGGAGATGTTCTACGACCAGTCCGTCGTTGCTGCCGCTATGGCACTCGATAATCCTATCATCTACGAGATACGCTACCATCCCTTTTTGACGAGCGTGTCAGACATGGGACTCGGTGTCACGCGCATCTTCCCTGGTAAGGTGGGCGATGAGTATCATATGACCAAGGGACATTTTCATGAGCAACCGAACCAGCCGGAAATCTATTTCTGTGTGCGAGGCGAAGGGTACTTGTTGCTGGAGACCCGCGTCGGTGAATTTGAGGCTGTTCGGTGGCTGCCAGGGACGATCACGCATATTCCGCCCCAGTGGGCACACCGGGTGGTCAATACTGGTGCAGACATACTGGTATTTGTGGCAAGCTATCATTTGGCAGCCGGCCACGACTATGCGCCTATCCTGGCGCACGGTTTTGCACAGATAGTAGTCGAGCAGGATGGCGCGCCTGCACTGATCCCGAACCCGCGGCGCATCTGAACGAAAAGAGTGTGCATAGAATCCTGTCCGGTTGGAGTTAACCCATTTCGGCCAGCACCGACCGGGCAAGTTCTTGATCCAGAATGAGGTCTGTGATCATCGAGGTGCGTAGTGCACCGATTACTGCCTGCGTTTTGGCAGCACCACCCGCAACAGCGACGACAGTCTTGGCAGCCGCCAGCTGTTCGAGAGTGATACCGAGGATGCAGTCGTCCTGTGGCATGCGAATCTGCTTTCCTGAAAGTGTGAAATGGCGAGCAACGATGTCGCCGACCGCTCCAGCAGCCAAATACTGCTTCACATTGGTTTCGCCGAGATAGACCACCTGACCAACCGCCGCGCCTAGGGCGCCGATCCCGATACAGGCGACATTCAGGCGCTGCCAACGGTCAGCGACCGGCTTGGCAGTTTCATCTGCGAGTAGTGCATCGCGTAAAGTTTTGCGTCCTACGATCAACGGCGCTAGCAGGAAGTGTGGCTGCCCGCCAAAGGCACGTGCCATCTGCAGAATGATCTGATTCATCTGCGTGTAGGAGCCAGTGAAGCTGCTCTCGCCCATTAGGGGAACAACTTCAATATTGTGTGGGCGTGAAGGAGCCAGCAGGTTGACTGTCTCCATGATAGTACGCCCCCAGCCAAGCCCGACCAAGTCGCCATCCTGCACGCGGCCTTCCAAGAAGCGAGCCGCTGCGCCGCCAAGTGAGCGCAGAAGCAATTCCTCAGCGCTTGGATTTGGGATAACGTGCACACTGCGTAGCTTACCCTTGTCCTGGATCTCAAGAGCAAGATCTTCGCATTGGTTGCTGGGATTGACGATCTGGATGCGTACGATGTTCTGCTCGCGGGCGCGCTTGAGGTAGAGCGCAATGAGTGAGCGCGAAACCCCCAGGTGGTCAGCGATTTCCTGCTGGGATTTATTTTCTACGTAGTACAGCGTGGCTACCTGGATGAGTGTGGCTGTCTGTTCACGATTGTCCATCATGATTGATATAGTATCGCATGATTCGACAAATGACAATCACATTAGCTAAAAATTTTTGACATTTGCTATTGACATCTGTTTGGTGGCGTGGTATGATATTTTTGTACCCTGTTGAATCGAACCTGCTATACATGAGCGTGACGTAGGCGCCTTGTCTCGCGACTGTCGGGAATCACTGCCGCACCACCAAGCGGCCTTGGTGATGAATGTCCACGTTTCCGTTTTTTGTGAAAAGGAGTACAAAATGCAACACCAACCGAGCAAGAGTCATGGATTGAGCCGACGTGCATTCCTACAGATGACGGCAGCTGGCCTTGGCGGCATGGCGCTGGCAGCCTGCACTGTGCCAGTTGTGCCTTCGGCTGCACCCGCTGCGGAGGGCGGGGCGGTTCCAGATCAGCAGAATCTGCCGATCATTTATTGGTCGATGTTTGGCTTACAGGAGGCAGAGCAGGCACAGGCTCAAGTCGATCGCTTCAACGAACAGACTGGCGAAAATGCCATCTTCATGTCGATTGGCTGGGGCAACATTGCCGAAAAGGTGCAAGTTGCTATTGAGGGTGGCAACCCACCGGACATGGTAACGCTGTGGTCGCAAGTCTATACCTGGGGACCGCGTGGACTGCTGCAGCCGCTGGAGTCGTATGCAGAGCGTGACGGTTGGGACGGCGAGGGATGGTCGCCAGCAGCCTGGGATGCACTATGGTCGGATGGGCACCTCTGGGGGACGGGGCACACGCTCAACGTGTTCGCTCTACACATCAATCAGGCTGCAGCTGATGAGGGCGGCTTTAGCGCCGACAATCTGCCAAAGACTTTCTCTGATTTGGACACCATGGCTGAGGCCTTGACCCGCTATGATGACGGTGGCGATCTGACGCGCCTGGGGTTCCTGCCGTGGCGCAACGCTCCTGTGTTCCATTGGCTGTGGGCGAATGGTGCTTCCTTGTATGACGAGGAGAGTGATAAGATCACAGCGGACAGCGAACAGGTGCTTGAGGTGTTGCAGTGGTACAAATCGTATGCTGACAAGTACGACATCGAGAAGATCGATCGGTTTGTATCAGGCTTTGGAGACCGCAGCATCCTGACTGACGACCCCTGGTATGTCGATAAAGTTGGTATGCAGATCGACGGCAGTTGGAAGCGCAGCTGGATACCGCGGTATGCGCCAGATATGAACTACACGGTCGTGAAGTCGCCCTATGGCCCGCAGGGATCAGAGCCGATCAGCCTCAATGAGATCGGTGCCATGTTCAGTGTTCCCACGGGCGCCAAGAACCCCGAGGGCGGCTGGCAACTGGCGAAGTTCATGGCTGAGAAGCAGCAGCAGATCGAGTTTGGTAAGCAGGTAGGTGATATTCCGCCACTGACGGATGCAGCGCGTGATCCTGATTTTCTGGCACACTTGCCTTACAATGAACTGTTCGTCGAACTGACCGAAGGCACTGCTGGCCGGCCATGGCCGCGCATGCCCGTTCTAGCGACCTACCAGGACGAGATGAACCGTCTGGTGAACCAAGTGGTTCACGGTGAAGTGGATGCCCAGCAAGGGCTGACGGTGTTGAATGAAAAATTGCAGAAGGAGTTAGATGATTTCCGCAAGCAGACGGCCGCTGGCTCCTAGCTGTCATCCGTTGTAATCTTTTTGGACCGGTGCTGGGCGAGTGTGCGCAGATTCGGATCGTCCAGCACCGGCATATGCAGGATGCAGAGGAATGCTGCTGTCATGATTGCCAACATAAGCCGCCAGGAGCGCAGGCGGCTGGGCGTAGGCCTGCTGTTTGCCTCCCCCTGGATCATTGGTTTTGTGACTTTGACCGTCTACCCAGTCGTTCTTTCGTTCTATTATAGTCTGCATGTTTATACAACCTTTGGGAAGCCGATGCAGTGGGTCGGATTCACCAACTACACGCAACTGCTGACCAGCGATGATTTGTTCTGGGTATCATTGTACAACACGCTATTTATGGTCGTGCTCGGCATTCCCTTTCACATTGCACTGGCGATTCTGCTGGCATTGCTACTCAACATGAATCTACGCGGCCTTTCCGTGTACCGCACGATCTTCTATCTCCCCACGATTGTGCCTGTTGTGGCAACTTCGATCCTGTGGATGTGGGTGTTCAACCCTGAGTATGGCCTGATCAACGCCGTCCTTGCAGAGTTCGATATCTATGGGCCAGGGTGGTTGACCGATCCGGACTTGGCTAAGCCGTCGTTGATCCTGATGGGGGTGTGGACGATTGGGAGCACGCTGGTAATTTTTTTGGCTGGGTTGCAAGGCATCTCGCGCCAGCTCTACGAGGCGGCTATGATCGATGGGGCAGGCACACTGCATCAGGTACGCCATATCACGTTGCCGATGCTTTCGCCCGTGATTTTTTTCAACGTAGTCGTCGGCGTAATCGGGGGTTTCCAAATCTTCACGCAGGCTTTCATCATGACGAACGGAGGACCACTGGACGCAACGCTGTTCTATGCTTTGTACCTGTACCAGAACGCGTTCAAATATTTCAAGATGCCGTATGCCTCCGCTATGGCCTGGCTCCTCTTCCTGATCGTGATTGCCGCTACGCTCATTGTGTTTCGTAGTTCGGCGCACCTAGTCTATTACGAAGGGGAGGAGCGTTAGCACGTGGATAGCATAAAGCAAAGCGCCTTGTCATCCGCATCCCAGCGGCCAACCAAGTCAAGCGAGAAAGGCCAGACGTCCTGGTCGCGCCAGCAGGCGATCGGCCGTGGTCTGGCCCATGTCGTGCTGCTGATCGCAGGAATTCTGTTTTTCTTGCCTTTTTTCTGGCTGGTTTCCACCTCATTGAAGGAGTTGAACCAAATTTTTCGGTTGCCACCAGTCTGGATTCCGCACCCCATTCGCTGGCAGAACTACCCTGAGGCGCTGACCTATTTCCCGTTTCTACAGCAATTGGGCAATACGCTGACGATTACGTTGTCGGCAGTGGCCCTGTCGCTGGCATCGTGCTCGCTGGTTGCTTTTAGCTTTTCCCGGCTACGTTGGCCGGGACGCAACGTCCTATTCTTTGTCATGCTTTCGACCATGATGCTGCCCTATCAGGTTACGATGGTGCCACTGTTTATCATCTTTCGTCAACTTGGCTGGGTGAACACGCTGTTACCACTCATTGTGCCACATGCGTTTGGGGTGCCATTCTTCATTTTTCTGCTGCGTCAGTTCTTCCTAAGCTTGCCGCGCGACCTAGATGATGCTGCTATCATCGATGGATGCTCGGAGTGGGGTGTCTATCGCCATATTATTCTACCGCTCGCCAAGCCAGCCTTGGCGACAGTTGCCTTGTTCCAGTTCCTGGGGAGTTGGAACGATTTCCTGGGACCGCTGATCTATCTCAATGACCCGAACAAATACACGCTGTCTCTCGGTATCCAGGTATTTGTCAGTACAGTCGGTGTGCAGTGGGGTTGGATGATGGCTGTGACAACGGTGCTCACCATCCCAGTGATTGTGCTGTTCTTCCTCACGCAACGAACATTTATCCAAGGTATTGCCTTTGCCGGAATCAAGGCATAGGCAATACCTTCCGGGGGCGCTTCAACTGACCAACCATCTATCTATATCAGAACAGGAGATTCCCAGATGATCCATGAGGGGATTCTAATCGGCATTCACTATGAATATCCATTTGGCGGCATGGCGACACGCCCGGAGTGGCTGCCCAATGGTGAGGCAGACTGGCGTCGCGATTTGGCAAAGATCAAGGAAACAGGGTTTGACTCAATTCGAATTCGCATCGGGTTCGACAGCAGCCTCGACGAGGTGGCGCAACTGCTGGATATCTGTCAGGAGTTGGGGCTGCGCGTCCTCTTTGGGTTTGCCACGTTTTACGTACACAATGACTTTTTTCGCGAATTCCCGGACGCCAAGGTGGTCGATCGGGAAGGTCATGCCTACCCACTGCATGAACACGACTATCGCTGGCTACGAGCCTGTATCGACCATCCAGGATTCCGGCAGCGTCGCGACCAGCTGATCGTCGACTGTGCTGTGCGTTTTGGTCAGCACCCAGCCGTGTTTGCCTGGGATGTACACAACGAACCGAGTGTAGGGCCGGGGGATCATCCATGTTACTGTGCGCACACGACTGCCCGATATCAGCAAGACTTGGCGGCACGCTTTGCCTCAATCGGTGATCTGAACCGCCGCTGGCATACTGCGTTTGCAAGCTTTGACGCTATCGAGCCGCCGCATACCATGACTGCCGAGGCAGATGGCTACTGGCGTGACTGGCGCGAGTTCATTGCTGGCAACCTCAGTAACTTCCTGCTTGATGGGGCCGCTCTGGTCAAGAAGTGTATCCCCAGCGCATCTGCAAGCTTCAACTACACCTTTCCCTTTGCACCGCAGCACGGTGGACAGGATTGGTGGATCGTGTCGCAACTCGATTATGCCTCGCACAGCAACTATCCTGGCCCTGCCCACGAGACCGCAGCTGAAGCGGGTGTGCGCATCGAATTGCTCAAAGCGCTGGCTCCTGGTAAAGAGGTTTGGGTGACCGAATTCCAGGGCGGCCCCTTTGCCAACTACACGCTCTGGCGCGGCAACCTGCTCGAAACGGAAGTCAATAAAATCTTCAGCCATGGTTGTCGGGCGCTTTACTTCTACCGTTGGGATCCCTTGTTGTGCGGACCGGAACCGTGGATCAATGGTATGATCGAGCCCGATACCTACGACACAGAACGCAGAGCTGCTGCGGAGCGAGTCATCGCTGAGCTGCGGGAACATGAATCTTTGTTGGCCACTGGCGTGACTGTGTCGCCACGGGTTGGCATTTACCTTCCTCGGCATGCAGTTTGGACGGCCAATGCGCAGCACTCCCCAATCGAGAAGACAGTCCACGGCCTTTATGCACTCTTGTTGGACCTGGGATACTGTGTCACCTTCATCACTGAGCCATTTACGGTGGACAGTGACCTTTGTCTGCTGCTTGTGCCATCTCCGCTGGAATATTCCGATGCTGAATGGCGGGCAATTCTGGAGTTTGCCGAACAGGGAGGACGCGTGATCGTGGACATGCCCATGACCACGATGGAAGCTGCCGCTGCCGTTGCAGCGCAGCTGAATGTGCAGTGCACCAATCTGATCCGCCCAATCTATTTCATTGCAGGTTGGGCTATGACTGATTCGACAGATAAGTTTGCAGGGTATGCCTTTCATGAACGCGTGGATGTACTGGAACATGGCGGCGCCGCTATCGCCAACTTCCGCGACAACGGGCTGCCTGCGTTGATGGCGATGGGACCCGGTGAGCGCGTGCTCATGAGCGCGTTCCCGCTGGGGCGTTCGTACTTTTCATCGCTGCACCAAGGCCTGCGTGGAACCATCGGCAAGTGGCTGACTCCGGATTTGCCGCCGGACATCCAGATTGCCGGTGTGCCGGTAGAATACCGCGCATTGGTGGAAGCTCGCGTGATCCAGAGCCCCCACGGCAGTCTGCTGTTCGTGATGAACCGGTCGGGCTATGACTGGCAGATCGAGGTGCACCCGCGCAACTACGCGCCCGTGACTGTCAAGCTTCCCGCCTATGGTGCCGTGCGGCGACTTCTGACGCCCGCGCCTTAATCACTTGCGACAGGGAGACAGTAGCCATGCATAGCCGGATCGAAGTACGTGCTACGGCACGGCATGTGGATGCGGTGGCGTGGGCAGCCGAGGTAAGCGTTGAGTTTGTGAACCCGCTTGGCAAGGTGATGATCGTTCCTGCCTTCTGGGATGGAGGGCAGGAATGGTGCGCACGGTACGTATCCGATTTGACAGGCATCCACCGCTATCGTTGGATTGTGAATGGTGTGGGGAACACTGGTTTGGGCGGGCGGCAGGGCACCATCGAACTGGTGCCTGCTGGGTTGACTGCGCTGGAGGAACGGGGACGGCTACGCATCGGCTCCAACCCGCGGCGTCTGACCTATGGCGATGGGGCACCCTTCTTCTGGTTGGGGGATACATGGTGGTTAGGACTGGTGCAGCGGGAAGGCTGGGGGCTAGAGGAGTTCCGCACGCTTGCTGCAGACCGGGTTGCCAAGGGCTTCACGGTGGTGCAGATCGTGGCGGGGTTGTATCCGGACCTGCCACCTTGCGATCTGCGCGGCTTCAACGAGGCAGGGCATCCATGGGAAGCAGGCTATGTACGCATCAATCCTGCTTATTTCGATGCGGCAGACCGGCGTATTTCAGCACTCGTGGAGGCTGGGCTGACACCGTGCATTGTCGGAGCCTGGGGCTACCATCTGCCATGGATGGGAATCGAGCGTATGAAACAGCACTGGCGTCACTTGGTTGCGCGCTGGGGCAGCTATCCGGTGATCTGGTGTCTGGCGGGTGAGGCCACTATGCCGTATTATCTGTCGGAGCAGCGAGAAGCTGATGCGCGCCTTCAACAGCAGGGCTGGACTGAAATCGGTCGCTACGTGCGCACTACCGATCCCTATTGCAACCTGGTGACGATCCATCCTTGCACCGGTGGCCGACAGGATGTCGAAGATGAATCTGTGTTGGATATTGAGATGTTTGGCACAGGCCATGGTGATTGGGGCAGTGTGCCCTTTCACATGCAGATCGTGCCAGCGGCGTACAATCGTACGCCGCCCATGCCTGCCATCAACGCTGAGGTTTGCTATGAAGGGCACATGCAGTCCAACTGGCAGAATGTGCAGCGTTTCATGTTCTGGACGTCCTTGTTGAGCGGGACAGCTGGCTACACTTACGGGGCGGGCGGCATTTGGCAGATGAACACTCACGCTCAACCGCACGGCCCATCACCACAGGGAGTAACCTATGAGAATACGCCCTGGGATGTCGCCGCTCAGTTGCCTGGGGCGCGCCAGTTGGGGCTTGGCAAGGAATTGCTGACGCGATATCCGTGGCAAGAGATTCATCCGCTGCCCGATTCGGTCGAGCCGCGTTGGAATCCTGACAACTATTTTCTACCCTATGCAGCTGGTATTCAGGACGAGGTGCGCCTCATCTACATTCCTGGCCGCATTTACCAGTGGAGCGGGCCGCTGGTCAAGGAACTGAAGGAAGGTGCAGTCTACCGCGCCATGTACTTTGACCCCATCACAGGCGTAGAATACGATCTGGGACGAGTGACTGCCAGAGACGGCGGGTGGCAGGCGCCCAATGTTCCACTCGCCCAGGATTGGATCCTCGTTGTGGAACACATTCAGGAGTGAGTAATGGAGAACCTTGCCATCGTCTTTACCGGACGCGAGCAACTGGAGCTACGCCACGAGTCTGTGCGAGAGCCTGGTCCTGGGCAGGTACTCATTCGTACGCGCAAGACGTTGATCAGTACTGGCACCGAGTGCATCTGTTTCCAACGCAACTTTGCACCCGGTACACACTGGGATCGGTGGGTTCAGTATCCTTTTTACCCTGGCTACAGTGCGGTAGGTGATGTGGTGGCAGTGGGATCCGGTGTGCAGGGGCTGGCGGCGGGGCAGCGGGTTGCTACGCGTACGCCACACGCGCATTATGCTCTAGCGCAGGCTGAGCAGTGCGTGACGATTCCTGAGGACGTAACTGACGAGGAGGCTACATGGTTTGCGCTAGGGTGCATCGTACAAATCGGCGTCCGGGCAGCCGAACACCGGCTTGGTGACGACGTTGTGGTGATTGGCCTAGGGCAATTGGGCCAACTCGTCGTGCAATATGCGCGGCTGAACGGCGCACGGCAGATCGTTGCGATCGATCCGGCAACGGCGCGGCTGTCATTGGCACAAAAAGGAGGAGCGACGACGAGCCTGGCGATTGGTGCGACCGAGGCGCAGGGCGCAGTGCGCGATCTCACGGGAGGGCGGTTGGCCGACGTCGTGTACGATGTGACCGGTCACCCGGCCGCATTCCCCGGCGCACTGGGGTTGGCGCGGCGCTTTGGTACTGTCGTGCTCTTAGGTGACGCAGGATCGCCCCATTTGCAGCACCTGACAGGCGATGTGGTAACCCGCGGGCTGCGCATCGTTGGCGCACACGACACCCATCCTCCGGTAGTTGCCTCCGACCATGCCTCCTGGACGCACGCCAGAATGGCGAACCTTTTCTTCACCTATCTGGCGCGTGGGCAGATGAACGTAGCTGCACTGACCAGCTGCTGTTTTGACGCGCGCGATGCCGCAGATGCTTATGCTCTACTGATCGCCCGGCGCGAAACTGTGATGGGCGTCCTGTTGGACTGGACACAGGTGGTGTAGCGCACATGGGTAGATTGATGCAGGGTGCTGCGATCGGTGTCGATATCGGAGGAACAAATCTGCGGGCGGCGGTAGTGGATGAAGCCGGATGCATTGTGCATCACCTGCGGACAGCGTCGCCGATTGTGGACCCCTCTAGCGGTCGACAAGCGCTGGTGCAGGCGGTTCGCGAAGTGGCGATGCAGGCACAGCGGCGTCTGGCAGACCTATGTGGTGTAGGGATTGGCATTCCAGGTTGGATGGATCGTGTGCGTGGTGAGTTAGTCTTTGCGCCAAAGATGGCGCACTGGCAGGATGTTTTCGATCTGGAGGACATTAGCCGGGAAGTGGGGCTGCCTGTATACGTGGATTCAGACCCAAACGTGGCGACGTTGGGCGAACTTTGGATGGGAGCAGGCCGCGGAAGTCGCAACTTGGTCATGATTACGCTGGGCACTGGCCTCGGCTGTGGTATTGTGATCGACGGCAACCTGTATGTGGGAGCACACGGCATGTCAGGTGAGTTTGGCCACATTATCGTCGATTCGCTTGGGGAGGATGAACCCTGCGATTGTGGGATCGTCGGCTGCCTGGAACGGCAGGCAGCAGGACCGGCCATTGCGCGTCAGGGGCGCAAGGCTGTCGAGCAAGGCGACGCAACGCTGATCCGCGATTTTGCCGATGGCGCCGCTCAGAACGTGACTTCGGCCATGGTCTTTGCGGCGGCGGCCCGAGAGGATCGAGTGGCACAAGCGATTGTACAACGCGCCGGCACATTGCTAGGCTACGGGTTGGCGACCATAGTATCGCTGTTTGAGCCAGAGAAAATTGTAGTTGGAGGCGGCATGGCGGATGTCGGCGAGTTGATTTTCGCCCCCATGCGGCAGGCAATGAAGACGCGCTGTTATCTCATTGCGCGCAGTTATGTGACCGTGCCGTTGGTGCACGCCGAACTGGGTGACACCGCCGGCGTGATTGGCGCTGCACGAATGGCGCTGTTTCCTCAGGCGCATTGACATTGTGGCCGCAGGGTGTTCCCCGTTCTGTAGCCCACACAGTTGGCTGCTACTGGCTCTGACTGTGCTGCCGGGCGCCGTTTGGGAACTGTCCGGGTGAGACTGGCGGAAGTGTGAAATGTCGGCAAAGGTCGTGTTAGTACACGGCTGCCTCGAAGCCGGCAACACCTTGAAGCAGATTGTGCAGGAGCGCGAATTCCACCATTTCGTTGCAGTTGGAGACGCCCATGCGCTTGCGAATTTCGTGGGCGTTGTAGCGAACTGTGCGTTCGCTCACATAGAGCTGCGCAGCGATTTCGCAGTAGGTGAAACCGCGCACAATCAGCACCAGAAGTTCCTGTTGGCGGTCAGTCAGCCCCAAGCGCAGGCTACCCGGCGTTTGCCGGCTTTCTTCGGTGAGCAGTGCAGAGGCAAACCGTTCGCCCACCCCCGCAGCATTCATCGATGGGACACCTGCCAACAGATCTGCCAGCAATACGACAAACTGTTGGTCGGGGTGGGCTGCTATGAGATAGCCATCGGCGCCGCAGCGAATAGCGGCGCCTGGCTCTATGCCCTTCACGGTCGGTGCCAGGATGAAAATGGTGCGGGCGCCGAGTATGCTGAGCCGCAGACGGTTCAGCGCGTCCGGCAGGGACGCACCCAGCAAGCCCACAGCGACCAGGAGCAGCCGTGGGCTCTCGGTACCCACCAGCCCCACCAGTTCCTTTAGTGTTGTGGCGACGCCGGCGACTTTTATCCCTTGAGCCTGAAGCTCGTCAGCAGATGCAGCCAGCTGCATCCGCCCACTACGGCAGGAGCGTCTCTCCCATCAGCCACCGATCCACCTCGCGTGCCGCACCGCGTCCCTCATTGATCGCCCACACCACCAGGCTCTGTCCGCGGCGCATATCGCCGGCAGCGAAGATGCCCTCCTGGCTGGTGCGGAACTTGCCGTGCTCAGCCGCCACGTTGGAACGCACATCGCGCGCCACGCCTAGCGCGTCGAGCAGGAAATCCTCTGGCCCGCGAAAGCCCATCGCAAGTAGAACCAACTGCGCCGGCCAGACTTCCTCTGTGCCAGAGATTGGTTCGAAGCTCATCCGGCCATCTTTGAAGGCCATGTTGACTTTGACCGTGTGCAATTCTTTGACATGGCCGCTTTCATCTCCCACGAACTGCGTAGTCGAGATTTGATAGGTACGCGGGTCGGCACCAAAGCGAGCGGCAGCTTCTTCCTGGCCATAGTCGGTGCGGAAGATGCGCGGCCATTGCGGCCATGGATTGTCGGGTGTGCGTGTGTCCGAGGGGCGCGGTACAATCTCGAACTGAGCCAGGCTACGGCAGCCGTGGCGCAGCGACGTGCCCACACAGTCTGTCCCTGTGTCGCCGCCGCCGATGACGATGACATCCTTTCCCGCGGCCGAGATGACGGGGCCGCTGGACGTAAGGCTGCCGCGTGCATCGAGCAAGCGCTTCGTGTTGCCACGCAAGAAGTCCATGGCATAGTGAATCCCCTTGAGCTCGCGGCCAGGAATCGGCAGGTCGTTGGGTTTGGTGGCGCCGCCACAGAGCACGATGGCATCAAAGTGCTCCCGCAACTTGTCCACCGGATAGTCTTTGCCGACTTCGGTGTTGGGGATGAACCGCACACCCTCAGCGGTCAGCAGATCTACGCGGCGTTGGACGACCTTCTCTTTGTCGAGCTTCATGTTGGGAATGCCGTACATGAGCAGCCCGCCGATGCGGTCGGCGCGTTCGAAGACAGTCACCCAGTGCCCGGCGCGGTTGAGCTGTGCCGCGCATGCCAGGCCTGACGGACCCGATCCGACGACAGCAACTTTCTTGCCCGTGCGCACTGGCGGCGTCTCTGGCACGATCCATCCTTCTTCGAAGCCGCGGTCGACGATAGCACATTCGATGCTCTTGATCGTCACAGGCGGTTCTAACAGCCCTACTGTGCACGATCCCTCGCACGGCGCTGGGCAGACGCGCCCGGTGAATTCCGGAAAGTTGTTGGTTTCATGCAGCCGGTTGAGTGCCTCGCGCCACAGCCCGCGGTAGACCAGGTCGTTCCATTCCGGAATCAGGTTGTTGATCGGGCAGCCGGATGCCATGCCGTTGATCAATTGCCCAGTGTGGCAGAACGGAATGCCGCAGTCCATGCAGCGCGCACCCTGCGTGCGTAGCCGGTCGTCACTCAGATGCAGGTGGAACTCATCCCAATCTTTGACGCGCTCCAGTGGCTCCCGATCGGCCGGCGTCTCCCGCTGATATTCCAGAAATCCAGTTGGTTTGCCCATCTAGCATTCTCCCCCAAAAGGCTTACCTGCAAAATCTCTAAGCACACAAAGAGGCGCAAAGAGAATCTCGGCGTTTGTTTTGCCACGATCTGGCCAGCTGAGTGATGCCATCCCTCGTGAGCTGGCTGTGGCTGTTGATCAAGTGACCCAGACGCTATTCCTACAAGCTATCAGTCGCGCAGCGTCTGAGCCATGGAAACATCGCCAAGCGCCGTCACCGCTTTCGAATGGTCGATGTCTTAGTTTCCGCTGACGCGTGACGCGTCGCGTTTGTTTTGCTCGAAAGCGGCCATCACGGCCTCATCGCCGCTGAGCCCCTGCTCCCGTACCTGGGCAAAGGCCTCGAGCATACGCTTGTAATCTTTGGGCATGACCTTGACGAAGCTTGGCAGCAACTCCTCCCAACGGATGAGAATGCGCCAGGCTAGTTCGCTGTTGGTCAATTCAGCATGACGTTGCACCATCGCCTTGATCGCAGCAGACTCTTCGGCGTCGTCGAGTGCTTCCAACGTCACCATTTCATAATTGACGCGCGTGCCGAAGTCGCCTTCCCAGTCCAACACGTAGGCGACGCCGCCTGACATGCCCGCTGCAAAGTTACGCCCTGTCCGTCCTAACACGACGACGCAGCCACCCGTCATGTATTCGCAGCCATGATCGCCCACGCCTTCGACGACTGCGTGCACGCCGGAGTTGCGCACGCCAAAGCGCTCGCCTGCCACGCCGCGTACATATGCTTCGCCATCAGTGGCACCGTAGAATGCTACGTTGCCGATGATGATGTTCTCTTCGGCGCGGAAGGTGCTGCCAGCCGGTGGGTAGACAATCAGTCGCCCGCCCGACAACCCTTTGCCAAAGTAGTCGTTGGCGTCGCCTTCCAGTTCCAGTGTCATGCCCTTCGGCGCGAATGCGCCGAAGCTCTGACCAGCCGAACCCTGGAAGTGGAAGTGAATCGTGCCGTCGGGCAGGCCGTCTGCTCCGTAGCGGCGTGTCACTTCGCTGCCCACCATGGTGCCTACCACACGGTTGACGTTGCGGATCGGCACTGTGGCTTGGATCGCCTCTCCCCGTTCGAGTGCAGGCTGCGCCAACGCCAGCAGCATCGTGCGATCGAGCGACCGATCCAACCCATGATCCTGGGCAGTGGAACAGAAGGTGCCCACGTCGTCGCCGACCGCGGGCCGCCACAGCAGGGGCGACAGATCTAACCCCGTTGCCTTCCAGTGGTTGATGGCTTTGCGCGGCTCGAGCTTGTCGACGCGGCCCACCATCTCGCTGATCGTGCGGAAACCCAGCCGCGCCATGATCTCGCGCAGTTCTTCGGCGATGAAAAGCATGAAGTTCTCTACATCCTCCGGCTGACCGACGAATTTTTTGCGCAGCTCAGGGTTCTGCGTCGCCACGCCGGCTGGACAGGTATCCAGGTGGCAGACACGCATCATGATGCAGCCCAGGCTCACCAGCGCTGTGGTGGCAAAACCGAATTCCTCGGCGCCCAGCAGGGCAGCAACTGCTACATCGCGGCCTGTCTTCAACTGGCCGTCGGTCTCCAGCGCCACGCGGCTGCGCAGGTTGTTCAGGAGCAACGTCTGGTGTGTCTCGGCCAGTCCCAACTCCCAGGGCAGGCCGGCATGTTTGATGCTCGACTGCGGCGACGCACCCGTGCCGCCATCATGGCCAGAGATGAGGATCACGTCGGCGTGGCCCTTGGCGACACCCGCTGCTACGGTGCCGACCCCCACCTCCGATACCAGCTTGACACTGATGCGCGCATAGTGGTTGGCATTCTTGAGATCGTGGATCAACTCGGCCAGATCCTCAATGGAGTAGATGTCGTGATGTGGCGGGGGGGAGATGAGCCCTACGCCGGGCGTAGAGTGGCGCACCTTGGCGATCCATGGGTACACCTTAGCCCCTGGCAGCTGGCCGCCTTCGCCGGGTTTCGCACCCTGTGCCATCTTGATCTGTAACTCGCGCGCGTTGACTAGGTACAGGCTCGTCACGCCGAAACGACCCGACGCAACCTGTTTGATGGCGCTGTTCTTGGAGTCGCCGCGCTCGTTGCTCCACGTGTAGCGTGCCGGGTCCTCGCCGCCCTCACCGGTGTTACTCTTGCCGCCGAGACGGTTCATGGCGATGGCCAGCGTCTCATGCGCCTCCTGCGAGATGGAGCCATAGCTCATTGCACCCGTCTTGAAGCGTTTGACGATCACACTGGCTGGCTCCACTTCCTCGATCGGGATCGGTTGGTCGGCAAAGCGCAGTTCGAGCAGGCCGCGCAGTGTCCCAAATTCCTCTTCCTGTGCGTTGACCAGCGCACTATATTCCTTGAAGGTCTTGAACCCGCGGCTCAATACGTCGCCGCCGCGCGTGCGCACGGCCGCCTGGAGTTTGTGAATCGTGATCGGCGTAAAGAGGTGGCGCTCGCCGTCGGCACGCCACTGATAGTCGCCGCCGGGAACGAGCGCGCCGGGCACCTCACTGCGTTCGGAATACGCACGCTGGTGGCGCCGGCGCACCTCGTGGTAAATCTCGCGTAGGCCGATGCCCTGAATGCGCGTCGGTGTCCACGTGAAGTACTTGTCGACCAGCGCCTGGCTCAGCCCTAGCGCCTCAAAAATTTGCGCGCCGCAGTAGCTTTGCAGGGTGCTGATCCCCATCTTGGAACAGACCTTGACAACACCCTTGCTGGCTGCCTTGATGTAGTTGTATTTCGCCTTCTCATAGACGATGTCGGTGACTAAGCCCTGGTCGATCATGTCGTAGATGGTCTCGTAGGCCATGTACGGGTTGATCGCTGTCGCGCCATAGCCAATCAGCAGCGCAAAGTGATGCACCTCGCGTGGCTCGCCTGATTCTACCACGATGGCGCATTGCGTGCGCGTCTCGCGGCGGATGAGGTGGTGGTGCAGCCCTGCTGTCGCCAGCAACGCAGGGATGGGTGCCATGTCGCGGCTGACGCCGCGATCAGAGAGAATGAAGATGTTGACGCCTTGCTCAATCGCCTCGTCGGCAAGCATGAAGAGGTAGTCCAGCGCCTTCTCCAGCCCCTCCGCCCCCGAGCTGACGGGGAAGAGCATGGGCAACTTCTGCGCTTTGAATCCATGTTCCTTGACGTGTGATAGCTTAGCCAACTGCTCATTGGTCAGGATCGGGTTCTTAAGGCGAATCTGCCGGCAGTTCTCTGGGATGGTGAGCAGTACGTTGCCCTCGGTGCCGAGCATTACGTCGGTGGCGGTCACCAATTCCTCGCGGATGGCGTCCAGCGGCGGGTTGGTAACCTGGGCAAAGAGCTGGCGGAAGTAGGTGTAGAGCAGCTGTGGACGGTCGGATAGTACAGCGGGCGGCGTGTCGTCGCCCATACTGCCCAGCGCCTCGACACCATTCTTGGCCATGGGTGCCAGCAGCGTGCGCAGCGTCTCGAAGGTGTAGCCGAAGATGTGTTGGCGGTGAAGCACGCTGCCATGTTGATCGGCCTGATAGAGATCGGGCGGGGATGGCAGGGTTTCCAACTCAACGAGGTTGCTGTCCAGCCATTCCCGGTAGGGATGCGCGCGGGCCAGTGTGTCTTTGATCTCGTCGTCGTCGATGATGCGGCCCTGCGCCGTGTCGACCAGGAACATGCGTCCCGGCTGCAGACGCGCCTTGTACGCAACATTTTCTGGCCCAATCGCATCGCCGAGCACCCCCACCTCCGACGCCATGACCACAATGTCGTCTTTGGTGACATAATAGCGCGATGGGCGCAGGCCGTTGCGGTCGAGTACTGCGCC
>CAIRNL010000293.1 GCA_903879975.1 uncultured Chloroflexota bacterium
AAGACTAGTAGCCGCGGTCAAAAGGGACAAAATGCGCGCACCGGTGGTTCAGTGCGCTTGAACTTTGAGGGCGGCCAGTTGCCACTGACCAAGCGACTGCCGAAGCTCCGTGGCTTCAACAATCGTTTCAAGGTCTACTATGTGCCAGTCAATCTCGATCAGGTGGAGAGGCTGTTCGATGCCCAGGGTGAAGTTTCGCCCGATACGCTGACCGCAGCCGGTTTGCTGGGCAACGTCTCTGATCCGGTCGTCCTGCTTGCGCGTGGCGAGATCACGAAGCCGTTGACGGTCAAGGTACAACGCATCAGCGCTACGGCTCGCCAGAAGATCGAGGCGGTGGGCGGCACGGTGGAAGTGCTCGATTACCAGATCAACAAGCGGTTGCCTCGCTCGTAGTCAGGTGTAGTGATGGCGAATGCATCGACAAAAACAGATGTATTCGCTCGGCTCGCTCAATCTCCTTTGAGAAAGGACCCTGTGAATGCTTGAAGCAGTACGCAATGCATTCCGACTGCCAGACCTCCGCCAGAAGTTGCTGATCACGTTTGGGCTTCTGACGTTCTACCGCTTGGCTGCCAATATCCCGTTGCCTGGGGTCGATCACACGGCTCTGGCATCGATCTTCGAGCAGAATGACAATATTCTACTCAATATGCTGAACTTCTTCAGCGGTGGCGGTTTGTCGCGCATGGGTGTCATGGCGTTGGGTGTCTATCCCTATATCACTGCGTCGATCATCCTTCAACTTCTGATTCCGATCATTCCTGCATTGGAAGAACTGAGCAAAGAGGGGGATTCCGGCCGCGCCAAAATCAATCAGTATACTCTGTGGCTGACGCTGCCCTTGGCCGTACTTCAGGCGATTGCCCAAGGTACGCTTTTGAGCAGCACAGCTGCAGGAAATGTGGCAGTCTTGCCGAATTGGGGGTTTTCGCTCGGCGACCTCTTCCCAACCGTCACGATTATTATTGGCATGACAGCTGGTACGCTGTTGGGTGTGTGGATTGGCCAGTTGATCACCGAGCAAGGCATTGGGAATGGCATCTCGCTGATCATCTTCGCTGGCATTCTATCCAACGTGCCCTATCAGTTGCGGCTGCTGTCTCAAAACTGGGTGCTGCTGCTGGTTTTCGTCATCGTTACGATCGCGACGATCGTCCTGATCGTGTGGGTGCAAGAAGGGCAGCGACGTATCCCAGTGCAATATGGTAAACGGGTGCGCACCATGCGTGGCAATCGCATGATGATGGTGGGCGGCCAAAGTACATATATTCCGCTGCGTGTCAACACGGCGGGTATGATTCCGCTCATCTTTGCGCAGAGCCTGCTCATTCTGCCGAGCACCCTGGCAAGCTATTTTATTAGCCGTACGGACTGGATCGGCGCAATTGCCAATACGATCTACCAGTTCTTCAGTCCGACAAACTTCTTCTATTGGTTCTTCTACTTCGCGCTGACGACGGTCTTTACGTACTTCTACACAGACGTGATGTTCCGCCAGCAGAACCTGCCTGAGACACTGCAAAAACAGGGCGGCTTCATCCCAGGGATTCGCCCCGGCCCGCGCACAGAGCAATATCTGAACGGTGTACTCTCGCGCATTACGCTGGTAGGTGCTCTATTCCTGGGCTTCATGGCTGTGCTGCCGTACCTGATCGGCTCTCTGGCCGATGCGATCTTCGGGGGAGGCACCGGTGTGATGACGAGTTACAACTCGCTCATCATTAGTAGCTCGGGTATGCTCATCGTCGTCGGCGTCGTGCTCGATACGATGAAGCAGATCGAGGCTCAGTTGATGATGCGCAACTACGAAGGTTTCATCCGGTAACAGGTTGAGGCCAGCGATTTGCCTGGCAGCCTATGTAGAGAAAGCAGGAGACCGGCGGTGACAAACCCCGGTCTCTTCATCCCATGCTTTTGCTCTATCTCAACCAAACAGGAGACCGATATGAGCGAAGTACGCACCTACGTCGTATTGCTCGGCGTCCCCGGAGCAGGGAAGGGGACGCAAGCCAAATTGTTGGAACAGTCGACCGGGCTGCCCCAGGTCTCGACAGGCGATATCTTTCGGTACAATCTGAAGAATCAGACTGAACTGGGTAAGTTGGCCAAGAGCTACATGGACAGAGGCGATCTGGTGCCGGATGATGTCACGATTCGCATGGTCGAAGATCGGCTTCAGCAGCCGGATTGTGCGCGCGGCGCCATCATGGACGGCTTTCCGCGCAATCTGGTGCAGGCAGATGCCTTCGATAAGATTACGGCACCCGATGGCGGTGTGCACGTCGTGCCGCTGATCAACCTGGAAGACGATGAGACGATCCGCCGCATTACCGGCCGGCGCTCGTGCCGCACCTGCGGGGCGGTCTATCATGTTGTGTTCAATCCACCGAAGATAGAAAATGTCTGTGACATAGACGGTGGTGAACTCTACCAGCGGGACGACGATAAGGAGGAGACAGTGCGCAATCGCCTGTTTGTCTATTACAAGCAGACGTCGCCGCTGATCGGCTATTATTTCGCCAAGGGCGTGCTGGCTGAGGTGGACGGCTCCGTCCCTATCACTGAAGTTCAGCAGGCACTTCTGGCTCTGATGGGGTGAACATGAATCTGTTTCGACGGCCGGCTGCGCGTCCACTAAGCCGGCAGGCGCTGGCAGCGCAGAAGCCTGAACCGCAACTCAAGAGCCCACGTGAGATTCAGATCATGCGTGAGGCTGGACGAATTGTTGCGCGGGTGCATGCTGCTCTGCGCGAGGCAATCCGGCCTGGCGTCAATACGTGGGAACTGGACCAGCTGGCTGTCGAGACGATGGGCAAATATCATGCCGCTTCCTGCTTCCTAGGCTACCGTGGTTATCCTGCCAGTATTTGTACGAGTATCAACGAAGAGCTCGTCCACGGTATTCCGAACAGGGATCGCCTCCTCAAAGACGGCGATATCATCAGCATCGATGTGGGTGTACGGTATCGTGGTTTCATCGGCGACAGCGCCTGGACATATGCTGTCGGCGAGAGTAGTGTGGAAGCCCAGGAATTGATGCGGGTAACGGAACAGGGTCTTTTCGCAGGTATTGAAGCCGCCCATGCTGGGAATCGGATCGTGGACATCAGCCGTGCCGTGCAACGATATGTCGAGGATCATCGCATGTATATTGTGCGCGAGTATACGGGCCATGGTGTCGGTCGCCAGATGCACGAGCCGCCCCAGGTGCTCAACTATGTGAGCAACGATCCAGATGGACAGACACTGCTGCGTCCCGGCCTGGTGATCGCCCTGGAACCTATGGTGCAACTGGGCACCTGGCAGACAAAGACCTTGAAAGACAACTGGACTGTAATCAGTAAGGATCATAGCCTGGCAGCTCACTTCGAGCATACAATTGCCATCACAAATAATGGGCCTGAAATTTTGACCCTACCATGACTTTATGGTAGAGTGGTAGAGTTGTGCTAAGTGTTCGTGCCCTTGTTGGTACGCTAGCAATACAGACGAAATCTGCGTAATCATGAGTGCCTGCTGAGATTTCGGAAGGGTAGCACTGGGGTTGCGTGACAATAGTCAAGGGTGAATTATGAAAGTTCGACCATCTGTCAAAAAGATTTGTGAGAACTGCAAAGTTGTGCGCCGGCGCGGTGTGCTGTACGTGATCTGCAAGAATCCGAAGCACAAGCAGCGTCAGGGCTAGTGGATCGCGCAGGAAAGAGGAGCATTTGCCATGGCACGTATTTCCGGTGTTGATATTCCGCGTGAAAAGCGTGTGGTCATATCGTTGACCTATATTTATGGGATCGGCAAGGCTACCAGCCAGAAGATTCTAGCTGCCACGCAGATTGATGAGAGCAAACGAGTCAAGGACCTTGATGAGGCCGAACTGACCCGGCTACGTGACTTCATTGACCGCAACCACCTTGTCGAAGGTGACTTGCGCCGTGAGGTCAATATGAACATCAAGCGGTTGATCGAAATTGGCTGCTACCGCGGCCTGCGGCATCGACGCAATCTTCCTGCACGCGGTCAGCGAACACGCACCAATGCCCGTACCCGCCGTGGCACACGCAAGACGGTTGCTGGCAAGAAGAAGGCGCCGCGCAAGTAAGTGAAATGTATCCTGGCGCCTGGTTCAGTACTGAACCAGGCGCCAGGGTTGATACTGTTACACTCTGGAGAAATTTCCAATGGCTCGACCTCAACGCACGCGTCGCGATCGACGCACAGCGCGCAAAGAGAAAAAGAATGTACCTTCTGGTCAGGTGCATATTCATGCCTCGTTCAACAATACCATCGTAACCATTACGGACCTGCAGGGTAACACCTTATGCTGGGCAAGTAGCGGGAGCGCTGGCTTTAAGGGGAGTCGCAAGTCGACACCGTTTGCAGGCCAGCTTGCCGCACAGAGTGCCGCTCAAGCTGCACGCGGCGATTTCAACATGCGTGAAGTCGACGTCTTTGTGAAGGGTCCCGGGCCTGGCCGTGAAAGCTCAGTGCGTTCGGTGCAAGCTGCTGGCCTCATTGTGCGTTCGATTACGGATATCACGCCGCTTCCGCACAACGGTTGCCGGGCACCCAAGAAACGCCGCGTCTAGTCTTGTGCGCGTCGGCGCAACTGGGACTGAGTGACATCCGACAGTGACAGGTGGCGCAGCAGATGCGCCATCTGTTTTGCCGTATGGCGTTGAATACGCCAAGATTTACTTTGCCGGCGTAATTTTTCCCCATCGGGAGAAGTTAGCGGCGCATGAATGAGTTAGAAGCAATTCGTTAGAGGATTAGCAGGAACGCTGCAAAGCAAATCACTGCGGAGGAAAAATGGCACGATATACAGATTCTGTGTGCAAGCTGTGCCGGCGCGAAGGGCAGAAGCTTTTCCTGAAGGGCGAACGCTGCCTGACCCCGAAGTGCGCCATGGAGCGGCGCGCCTTCCCACCAGGTATGCACGGCAAGAAGCAGACCTTCCGTCGGAAGACGTCGGACTATGGCCTACAGTTGCGCGAGAAGCAGAAGGCACGGCGTATCTACGGCGTGTTGGAGCGGCAGTTCCGCCGCTATTTTGAAGAGGCGAACCGCGCCACGGGTATGACTGGCGTCAACCTGCTCGCTATGTTGGAACGCCGTCTGGACAATGTTGTCTACCGTCTTGGCCTTGCAGACAGCCGCGCACAGGCGCGCCAACTCGTCCGCCACGGCCATTTTGAAGTGAATGGTCGCAAGACCGACATCCCTTCGTTCCAGGTTGTCATCGGCGACGTCATTACGGTGCGCACGTCAGCACGTAACAAGGCGTACTTCAAAGAGCGCGCCCAGTTTATGCAGAGTTCGTCCAGCGTGCCGAACTGGTTGCGTATGAGCGCTGTCGACTTGAAGGGTGAAGTGCTCGGCACTCCTGCACGCGAGGATATCGAAATCCCGCTGAACGAGCAGTTGATCGTCGAGTATTACAGCCGGTAACGAACGGTTGAGTGTGGCTGCGACAGCGGCGGTGACCCTAGTTGGTCACCCGCTCTGCTGCCAGCAAACCCAATGAACGCTTCCGGGAGGGATGCCCTTGTTAAACATGGTATTACCCAAAATTGAAGTTGAGGCGAGCTCCCAGAACTATGGCCACTTTGTTGTGAGCCCTCTGGAGAGTGGATACGGTATCACGCTAGGGAATGCCCTACGCCGTGTTCTGTTGTCAAGCCTGCCAGGCGCTGCCATTACGTCGCTGCGGGTGAGCGGAATTCACCATGAGTTCTCTGCGATCCCTCATGTGCGCGAAGACATGACGCGCCTGATTCTGAATGTGAAGCAGATTCGTCTGCGTGCCCAGGGCGAAGACCCTGTTCGGATTCATGTCGAGGTGTCCAGTGAAGGCCCGATCACAGCAGGTGACCTGAACTGCCCACCCGAAGTTGAGATCGTCAACAAGGACCAATACCTGCTGACGGCCGACTCGAATGATGTCGATATCGACATTGAGATGGTGGTTGGTGTTGGGCGTGGCTATAGCCCAGCCGAGGAGCGCGGCCGTCTACCCCTGGGTGAGATTCCAGTCGATGCGATCTACAGCCCGATTCGCAAGGCTGCCTATCGTGTTGAGCGCACGCGTATCGGCCAACAGACAGACTACGACAAGCTTCACCTTGAGATCTGGACTGATGGCACAATTTCACCGGACGATGCACTGCGCCGGGCTGGCAATCTGCTGGTTCAACACTTGACGCTGCTGGCAGGTGCTGAAACGATTGTGATCGAAAAGCGCGAAGAGGTCGCTGAGGGGATCCCAGCCCGCATCTTCGATGCGCCGATCGAGGAGCTTGAACTGACGGTGCGCGCCTACAACTGTCTCAAGCGTGCCGGTATCACCAAGGTTGGCGAGATTCTGAAGCGCATGGAGAAGGGCGAAGACGAGATGCTCGCCATCCGTAACTTCGGTAAAAAGTCGCTGGACGAACTGGTGGACCGGCTGCGTGAGAAGAGTTATCTAACGGTGCCCGGTGTGGACTTGAGTGCCTACATCGGCGATGCTTACCAGCCGCTCACCGGGAGCGACGGCTCAGACGAGGAATAGGAGTAGAGAATCATGCGCCATCGAGTGTATGGGCGCCATCTGGGTCGCAATTCGGCTCAGCGTAAGGCGCTGTTTCGCAACCTAGTGCGGGAACTGTACCTGCACGAACGCATTGTTACGACCGAAGCCAAGGCCCGCTCGATTCGTGGCGAGGCCGAGCGTCTGATTACCAAAGCCAAACGTGGTGTCGGCGCCGAAGGAAGCCGTGTGCACGCGCAACGCCAGGTTGTTGCATATTTGAATGATAAGACTGTGGCAAAAAAGGTGTTTGATGTCTTTGCGCCACGCTATGCTGCACGCAACGGCGGCTATACCCGCATGATCAAGCTGGGTAAGCGTCAGGGAGATGCTGCCGACATGGTGATTCTGGA
>CAIRNL010000294.1 GCA_903879975.1 uncultured Chloroflexota bacterium
CCCAGCGCCTGGGGAAAGAAATTCTCAGCCATGAAGGGTAGCACGGCAAGCTGGAAGCTGAAGCCAGCCAGCATGCCGATGACACTGCCAAACAGAATCCGATTGAGTTTACCCACAGAGTCACCTCTCTTCCCTTAACGCAACCCGCCGCCCTGGAGTTGGGACGCAATCGCATCCTGCAATTCGCGCACCATGACAAAGGCATCCTTGAGCAGCCGCTGTTCGCGCGCGGTCAGTTCCTTGATCTGGATGCGGTTGTCTGGCATCTTGCCCGCCTGCACAGCCTCCAACTGGCGGCGCAAACGGAGATGCAGGAAGAACTGAAAGGCACCGCCCAGATTATCCGAGCCTTCGCTACTGAGCTGGTTACCCTGCACGGCAGCCTGCAAGCGTTCCAACGTCGACCGCTCGCGCGAACCAGCTGCCAGCGCCAGCGCACGTGCCAGCCCGACCACTGGCGCAATCCCACCCTTCTTGAGATCGACAAAGCCATCTTCGCTGCGGATGCGGTTGAAGAAGCCCAGCGGGGGTGCGAAGGTATTGGCCGCCTGAGCCATGTACGCCAGAAATATGCCGTTTCGTTGGGCATCAACCAGTTGTCGCTCCAGCGGTTCCAGCGACAGGCCACCGTGGACCCGGCGAAAATCAAAAAAAATGCCGGCTTCCATGAGTGCCTGCGGTTCGGGCCGAGCAACCCAGCCGGCGAAAAGCTCCTGCCAGTCGGCCAGCGGCATGCACCAGTTTGTCGCCATATAGCCACCGGGGCACGGGGGAAATCCGGCTGTGACCAGACGATCCACCACGAAGGCAGCCAGTGCAGCAAAATAAGTGCGGGCAGCATGCGACGGTTCGGCGTAGACCAGGGCATTGTCCTGATCGGTGAGGAGTGCCTGCTCTGAACGCCCTTCCGAGCCGAACACGATCCACGCATACGGCATGGACGGAGGACCCAATTCCTCCTCGGCCAACTGCAGCAGCCGGCTGATCAGCGTGTCATTGAGCGCAGAAATAATGCGCCCAATCTGCGGGGCGCCCAGCCCACCGCGGAAAAGCATCTCGACGGTCTGGGTGATCCCTTGACCGTAGCCGGCGAGCGCACCCGGATCGCGCAACGAGGCCAGCTGGCGTTGCAGGAAAATGGGGTTCTGCGATTGGTGGCGCAACAGATCGCTGCTAGTGACCAGCCCAATGATTTCTCCCTCCTCGACAAGCACGAGGTGATGAATCTGTTGTTCCAGCATGAGCATCATAGCCCCATGCACTGGCGTGTCGGAATCCAGCGTCACGAGCGGGCGCGACATGACCTCGCGTACCGGCGTGTCAGGGCCGCGACCGGCCGCCAGCACACGGCGGCGCAAATCCCGGTCGGTGAGGATACCTGGCGGGATCGCAGAGACGAGCACCGAGCTGACGCTGGCATCTGTCATCGCCTGGGCAGCAGCCTGCACAGTGGCGGATGGTGACACAAAGATCGGTGTGCGCTCGAGCAGAAACTTCACTGGCAAGCCAAGCGCCTGATCTACAGCCGGCCGATCGGCGCGCGTCGCAGTACGCAATCGCTCACTCAGGCCGCGCAGAAAATATTGGGCAAACGGCGGCCGTTCGAGCAGGGCACGGAAGACCGCATCCGGAATGCGGTAGATCACGACAGGTTCGGCCGCAACGATATCAGCGATGGGCGCTTCCTTACTCAGCATCGAAGGAAACCCGAACATCTCGCCGGCATCCAGGACCGAGCGCACCTGTCCCCCTGAACGCAGTTCCACCGAACCGCTGCGCACGATATTCAGGTAGGTACTGGGCGGCCCATCTTGCGCCAGCAGAACCGTACCAGCCTCCGCTTCGACGCGCTGCAAGCATTGCCGGATCGACGCCAGATCGTCTGTCCCAAGCTGGTCGAAGGGTGAAATCTGCTCGATGAATTGCAGCGCTTCCATGTCTATCCTCGAATCAGGAGCATGTCCGTTCGAAATCTTGATAAGAGTCGAGAGGGCATGGGATGCCCCCTCGACTCTTATCTTGTGCAACTGGCCAGTGCCGGCTGCTGCAACGATTCGTTGTGCTGGCCAGCACTGGCCCAGCTATCGACACTTCACCAGACGTCTAGTGGGCACCCTCGACAACCTCGGCGCCGCGCGGAATGCGCACGGATTCGACCAGGTCCTGGATGTCCTGCGGCGGCGGGGCCGTCACACGGGATATGATGAGTGCCACAGCGAAGTTCAAGATCATGCCGATCGTGCCGATACCCTCAGCACTGATTCCAAAGAAGTCCTTGATGATCGGCGCGGGCGTACCGAAAATGACATTCGACTTCATGAGGAGAATCATGGTCAGCGTGAAGATCAGACCGACGAGCATGCCCCAGACTGCGCCAGCCGAGTTAGAGCGCTTGTCGAAGATACCGAGCAAGATCGCTGGGAAGTTACTGGCCGCCGCCAGGCCGAAAGCCATGGCCACCACCTGGCTAACGAAGCCAGGCGGATTGATGCCAAAATAACCGGCCAGCAGAATTGCCACCAGGATCATGCTGCGGCCGGCAAACATACGCTGGCGCTCGGTGGCATCGGGGCGCATGATGCGATAATAGACGTCGTGCGACGCTGCGCTGGACATGGCGAGCAGCAGGCCAGAGGCAGTGGAGAGCGCAGCCGCCAGGCCACCAGCCGCCACCAAGGCAATAATGACAGGCGCCAGCTGCGCGATCTCAGGATTCGCCAGAACGATGATGTCATTATCGAAGTAGACTTCGTTGGCCGAATCAGGGTTCGGTTCCTTGAAGTTCTTGCCAACGAACGCAGCGCCCGGACGCAGCTCGATCTTGCCATCCCCGTTTTTGTCGACAAAGGCAAGCAGACCGGTCATCTGCCAGCTGGTCGCCCACGTGACCGGACGGCCGTCCGGATATTGCAGTTCGATAATATCTTGCTTTTCGCCGGGGCTGACGCTGGCGATCGTGGCATTCTGCAGCGTGTCGATGAGATTGAAACGGGCGAAGGCAGCAATGGCCGGCGCCGTGGTGTAGAGCAGGGCGATGAAGAGCAACGCCCAGCCGGCAGAATAGCGCGCAGCACGCACGGACGGCACCGTGTAGAAACGGGTAATGACGTGCGGCAGGCCCGCCGTGCCGACCATCAGGGCAATCGTCACGGCAAGAACGTCGATCTGCGTCTTGCTCTGGAACGGCTGAGTATACTCCGTGAAGCCCAGATCGATCTGGACGGCGTTCAGGCGCGGGATGATGTCGCTGAACGTGAAGGAAAGCTGCGGGATGGGGTTGCCGGTGAGCAGCATGCCGATCGCAATGGCAGGAATCAAGTACGCCACGATCAGCACCACGTACTGGGCAACCTGGGTCCAGGTGATGCCTTTCATGCCGCCGAGGAGAGCAAAGAACGCCACAATGGCCATGCCCAGCACGACACCCCATTCGATGGGCAGGCCGACGAAGCGGCTAAAGACAATGCCAACACCACGCATCTGGCCGGCCACGTAGGTCAGCGAGATGATGATGGTGGCGATGGCCGCAATCAGGCGCGCCGTCTGCGAGTAGTAGCGGTCGCCGACGAAATCGGGCACGGTGTACTTGCCGAACTTACGCAGGTAGGGAGCAAGCAGCAGCGCCAGCAACACATAGCCACCCGTCCAGCCGAGCAGGTAGATGGTGCCGTCAAAGCCCATGGTGGAGATGAGACCGGCCATGGAGATAAACGAAGCGGCTGACATCCAGTCGGCGGCTGTGGCGGCGCCATTGGCAATGGGCGGTACACCTTGACCGGCGACGTAGAACCCCTTGGTATCCCGCACGCGATTGGCATACCCAATCCAGATATAGAGCGCAAAGGTGATACCAACGACGATATAGGTCCAAAGTTGTACTTGAGTCATAATCAGGTTCTCCTATGCCGCCTATTCGTTGACATCGAATTCTTTGTCGACGCGATCCATGATCCAACAGTAGGCGAAGATCAGGAGCACGAAGACGATGATGGCTCCCTGCTGGGCAAACCAGAAACTGGCTGGGAGTTGGCCAAACGGCAAGCCATACAGAACGTTGGCGAACAGGATGGCAAACAGATAGGAGACCACAAACCAGATCGCCAGCAGAATGCCGATGATCGTCAGATTACGCCGCCAATAGGCGTTGGCCTTCTCCTGAGACCACGACCGCTTGGACTTGCCGCCGCCCTTCCCGCCCTTCCCACCGGACTTCGGCGGATTGGTCGATTTTGCCATAGATGGATTCCTCCTTGGTTGAAAAATATCGGAAAATATCTCGACGCAGGATCATGGCAGAGTGTCAGTTCGCCATTGCCCTGTTCTCCCACGCTTCAAATGGCTCAGTCCTCCAGCGTACTGAGATCGCCAGGGTCCCTGCC
>CAIRNL010000295.1 GCA_903879975.1 uncultured Chloroflexota bacterium
ATGAACTTGAAACAGGACAGATTATTCGAGTGCCGGCAGTTCGGCGGTCACATTCTCGTTCCACCAATACATGCAGGTCTTGCAGGGGCTACCAAACTGGGCGAAGCCCTCCAGATCGACCTGCTCCAGGCTCGCTCCCTCAGCCAAGACCAGGTTGCCCTGGTTATCCGTGATAGGCCCCTTGAAGACATCGAAGCGAGTGAACTCGCCAGCGAGCATCTGTGCCAAGGTATCGCGAATCAACTGCAGATCTTGCTCAGGCAGACCTTCCACGCCGGGCTGCAGCGTCTCACCTTCCATGAAGCCATACAGGCCCAACGCGCCGCTGTCAGCCTCAAAGTACTCTGCGCCACCGACATATTCACCGTTGCGCGAGCGTTCGACGATATCAGCATAAGCGACGCCCCAGTTCCAGTACATAGAAGTGAGGCAGGCGTCAATCTGGCAGTTGCCAGCATAGTCGTAGGTAATGCCCCACTTGCCTTCAGGGGCAGCTTCAGCCGGAGCAGGCGTGTCGGCGCCGGTCATCACAACCTGTACACCCGAGTCGAAGAGCGATGCTGCCGCTTCCTTCTCAACAATTGGGTCGTGCCATGTAAAAATCCAGCGCACATCCATTGTGCACTCTGGGCAAGTCTTCTGCGCACCGAGAGCAAACGCATTCCCCAAGCGCAATACTTCTGGGATCGGGAAGGTAGCGACATAGCCTAGGCGTGGATTGCCGTCGAGCATGGCGCGGCTGCCAGCCAGCATGCCAGCCAGATACTTCATGTTTTCCATGGCACCCATGAGGTTACCGAAATTGGCGCCATTGGACTTAAAGCCACTGATGTGAATAATATCCACATCTGGGAACTCCCCAGCTACCATTTCTGAGGCGTCCATGAAACCAAAGGAAGTCGTGAAGATGACATCGAAGCCCTTGCGCGCCAGCGAGCGAATGACCTGCTCGGCATCGGCGCCCTCGGCCACGTTCTCGATGTAGGCAGTATGCACGTTCTCAAGATTCGCCTCGACATATTGACGTCCCACATCATGCGCCTGCGACCAACCACCGTCATCATGCGGGCCAACGTACACGAAGGCAACATTGTATTTGCCTTCCTCAATGTCAGGGATCTGGACATTACTGCCGCTCTCCGGTGCAGCGGCAGCTTCGCCACCGCCCTGTTCAGCCGGTGCGGCCGGTGCAACTGCCGGCTGGCTGGCCACGCAGCCACCAAAGGCCAACGCAGCCATAAGCAAACTGCTCAGCACGATCCCAATGCGTTTTCCAAACATATGGAAGTCTCCCTTCAGAAATTGATTAGATTCGAACAAACGACAATCCGGCACTTCCGGATCATCCATGTTCTCTACAGTTGATCGGAAGTATCTGGGGTGCAGAGATCGCCATTCACATCCATGCGTGTTGGATTAGATAGACGGAGCAGAGAAACTAGCAGCATTGAACAGTTTGGACTATACAGCAAAGCTGCAGAACTGTCAATGAAAAGCACAATCGTCATGATTTAATCCTTCGACAGGATGCTTCGCATCAGACGATCGTTTGGTCACAGTACTCGATGGGAGCTGACCACAACACTCATCCGCTAGCTGACACACCGGCGCCAGTAGATTTACTGGCGCCGGTGTGCTCACTGATCAGTTCCCAGTCCTTATTAGCCTACTCGTTGCGTCGCCGGGTCATGAAGGCACCTACCACAAGCACGCCAAGGACAATCACAACAATTGGCAATGTGCTGCTGCCCGATGCAAGGTTCAGTCCCGTGTTAGGTAGCTCCTCAGGTTTCTCAGCAGCGGCCCCTGCATCTTCAACACCTGTCGCTTCGGCGGTTGCTTCTTCGGCAGCCGTTTCCTGAACAGCTTCTGCAGTCGCTTCTTCAGTAGCGGCAGCCTCTACTGTCGGCAACTGCATTGCCGACTCTTCCATCGGGGTAGCAGTTGGAAGAACGGACGTCGGCGTTGCTGTCGGCGGCACAGGCGTGTTCGTCGCGGTCGGCGTTGCGGTCGGCGGCACAGGCGTGTTCGTCGCGGTCGGCGTTGCGGTCGGCGGCACAGGCGTGTTCGTCGCGGTCGGCGTTGCCGTCGGCGGCACAGGCGTGTTCG
>CAIRNL010000296.1 GCA_903879975.1 uncultured Chloroflexota bacterium
GGCAAAGCGGATATATCGACAACGTGGGTTTTGACCTCTACACGCGCTTGCTCGCCCAGGCCATCAATGAGGCGCGACGCAAGAAGGATCGCTTCGAGAAAGCGCTTGCGGCAGCCAGTGCGGAAACCGAGGCTGCAGAGGGAGGTACCCCGGATACTTCAGGGGTTGGGAAAGAGGAGGGGGTAGCATCGTCGGAAGAACCCCAATACCTCAATGCCTCACAATCCTACCCCCCTACTGCGGATGAACTTCCTTTCGACCTTGCAGATCCGTTGCAGCCGCCGGTGCAGCTGGATCTGCCCATCGATGCTCGTATCCCTCTCACCTATATTGCGGACGAGGAACTGCGCCTGCAACTGTACCGCCGTATTGCGGGCATCACCCACCCTGAGGCCATCGACGAGATGCGCCGTGAACTACTGGATCGCTTCGGGAAGGATGCAGAGACGGGCAGCGTGCCCGAGGAGATCGAGAATCTTTTCTTCCAGATTCGCATCAAGTCCCTGGCGACACGCGCCGGTATTGACCGCATCGGCCGGGACATGGACAACCTGGTGTTGCACAGTGACATGCTCGAGAATATGGATCGCCGCGCAATGGAGCGCAGACTGCGCTTGGGCCTCGGCACGATCTCGGCGGAGGATGCTAGCTTCGTGCCGGAAGATGCTGCGCGTGTCGGGCGTCGCGCCGTCTATTTACCGGTGGATGATGCCGGTCAGTGGCGCCACGCCCTGCTGCGCACACTGCAGATCATGGCGGTCGGCTGATGTAGAACGGTGTGTGCGCAGTGCTTTGTACACAGGACGCTATAGGCCAGGTCGATAGAAACCAGGCTGTTGCAAGTTCGCCTTCTCGGCAGCGGCGCTGCCCGAAAACCCTGGTTTTTTTAATCCCATCACTTGATTCGCCCCATGAAGCACTATCCCGCAGTATCCCACAAAACAGTGTGGGATACTGCGGGATAAGTGTGGGATATTTGTAGGATAGATGTGGTATTTAGTGCTGAGATAGCTTTTTTCGCATGCGTACGTACTGCGCATAGTCAATCTGCACGCGACGACGAATGTAGTCGCGCGTCGTCGGTGCACAACGCTGCGCCTCTACGATGCGATCAGTCACGAGCAGGTCGAATGCATCGGAGCCGGCGCCGCTGCCATAGCTCACCATGAGGATGCGCTCACCCGGCTTTGCGGTGTCCAGCACAGCCGACAGGCCAATCATGGCTGAACCAGCGTATGTGTTGCCGATTTCTGACACGAGCAGCCCAGCCTTCCACTGTGCAGGCGTGAAGCCAAGTTCTTCCAGGGCACGTGTGGGAAATTTGGGGTTGGGTTGGTGAAAAATGACGTAATGGTAGCTATCCGGGCGCGTGCCCATGACGTGCATCATCTCCTCGGCGGCCGGTATGACGTGGCCGAAGTAGCCCGGATCACCGCTGAAGCGCTCGGCGTGGCTGGGATAGTGTGTGGTGGGCCGGCGCCAGAAGTCTGTTGTGTCGGAGACATAACTGAGCGTACGCTGGATCACGGCGAGTGCCTTGGCTGCCGGGCCGACGATGTAGGCGGCGCCGCCTGCCCCTGCAGTGTACTCCAGCGCATCGCCGGGGCGCCCCTGCGCAGTGTCCATACCGATGCTCAACGCATAATCAGCCATACCGCTGCCTACAAAGCCGATGCTGGCCTGCATGGCCTCGGTGCCGGCTTTGCAGGCAAACTGCCAGTCGGCAGCCAACGTCGCCGGTGTAGCACCGATGGCTTCAGCGACGATGGTGCCCGTGGGCTTGACGGCGTACGGGTGGCTCTCACTGCCCACCCAGACTGCCGCAAGCTGGCGCGGGTCGATGCCCGCGCGCGCCAGCGCATTGCGCGCTGCTTCGACGCTCATCGTAGCCGTGTCCTCGTCCAACCCTGGCACGGCTTTTTCACGTACGGGACTCTTGGTGTTGCTCTCCGTCCAGACACGGCTGATCTCGCTGCCGGGAAGGCGGAAGCGAGGCACGTACGCGCCATAACCCACAATGCCCACAGGACGAATCGGTTGGTTCAACATGTTCAGCTCTCACTCAGGAGTTCTTTGGCTCGCTCTACGCGAATCTGCCCTTCAGCCGCCATCTGGCCGGCAATGCGCTCCACATCGCTGCCGGTCGCCCCAGCCGCAATCGCAACTTGCCGGGCATGCAACGCCATGTGGCCCCGTTGAATACCCTCGGTGGCCAGCGCACGGATTGCGGCCAGGTTCTGCGCCAACCCCACCGCCGCCATGATCTCGCTCAACTCGCGCGCGCTCCGCACACCCAGTATTTTGAGCGCTACCTGCGCCACTGGGTGGGCACGTGTCGTGCCGCCAACAATGCCGACGGCTAGCGGCAATTCCAGCCGCCCAAAGAGTGCGGCGCGCCCGATTGGCCGCGTCACCCCTTCACTTTCACCCGACGCGCTGCCGAATTCAGTAATCACCCTCCAGTCGGTGAGTGCTTGGTAGCGGCCATTGCGCGCAGCATAGGCGTGGGCGCCGGCCTCGATCGCTCGCCAGTCATTGCCTGTGGCGATTGCGACTGCGTCGATTCCGTTCAGGATACCTTTGTTGTGTGTTGCCGCGCGGTACGGATCGGCTACGGCAAAGGCGTTGGCATGTGCAATCCCGGCAATGATCTCGTTGCCCGATGACTCGATGGAACTGAACGCCGCTGCAGGAATTGTCACCTCGGCCCAGGCTCGGCGGCGGTCCGTCAGATTGCTGAGGATGCGCAGCAACGCCTTGCCTCCGCTGAGTTGCTCCACCATCGGGGCGATGGCCTCCGCCGCAGTGTTGACAGCATTGGCGCCCATGGCATCGCAGGTGTCAAACAGCAGATGCACGATGAGCATAGGTTCGGTCGGCGTCTCGGCCAGGAAATGGGTTTCGATGTCTACTGGCCCACCCCCGCGGGCGGCGATGCTTGGGCTGGTGTTGGCCGCAGCCAGTAATTCTGGACGCGCTGCCAAGATGCGCGCCTGCGCCTGTTCGGCATCGCGCACGCCTAGCAGCTGAATCTGGGCGATCATGATCGGCTCGGTGCTGCCGGTCCGAAAGCCGCCACCGCTACGTGCCAGCTTGGCCGCATAGCTGACCGCCGCCACGACCGAAGGCTCCTCTACCACCATGGGCACCAGCACGTCGCAATGATTGACGATAAAGTTGGCACCGATGCTCAGAGGCAGGCTGTAGCGCCCCACTACGTTTTCAACCAGCTGGTCTGCCTGGGCGACCGTGAGGCCATCGTACAGAACGGCGACCTCCGCCGACGTCAACTCTGCCCACTGTGCCACGATGGCTGTACGCTCGGCCACGCTCTTCTGGTAGAAGCCGCTGAGACGCGAACTTCGGCTGGGTGTGTCGGTCGATCTCATGGCGCCTTGCTTAGTCAAATGCTGCCAGCGCGCTGTTGATCAGCGCGCTCAGAAGTTGCGGCGATGCAGCTACGCTGAGAGTTACGACGAGCGCACCCACCGCCAACACGATGCTCCACGCTCCCTCACGGGCAACGCCGCGATTCTCCAGACCGCCAAATAGGAGCCGCGCCACGCGCACAAAGCCAAGAATGGCTCCAGCCGACGCCACGACGACGGCGGTTGCCGGGCGCCAGTCGACAGTGGCCAGTGATTGCAGCGCTGCCCAGTGGCCGGCAAAGCCTGCCGACAGCGGAAATCCGACCAGGCCAAGCCCGCCGAGCAGAAAGGCAGCACTGTTCCATGGCATGCGTAGCCCAACCCCGCGCAGGTTGTGGAAGTGCAGGGATCCGATGCGCCCTTCGATTGCACTGAGGCCGGCCACGGCGCTAAACATGCTGATGGCACGCAGCGCAAAGAGGAAGAGCACCAGTGCCCAACTGCGCACGTCGGGAATTGCCAGAGCCAGTACGATGACTCCCCAGTCATGCAGCGCAGCGTAGCCCCACAGGCGGCCGGCGTGATTGGCCCCGATGGCAGCGACGCCGCCCCACACGGCAGTGAGTAAGCCCAGCACACCCATCCACAGCGGCCAGTCGCTCTGCTGCAACACGAATGGGTAGGCCGCCAACACCCGAGCGGCAAGATGTAGAACGGTCAGTTGATAGAGCAGCGACACGAAGAACATCGCGGGCGGGGGGGCACTTTCGCTGCTGGCAGGCACCGCGCCGTGCAATGGGAAGGGCGCAAGGAGGCAGAGGATACCCAGTCCCAGGAAGGTGCCCACAGCCTGCATGATGGCCATATCCTGCGGGTTGAGCGGTATCTGTTCGCTCCACCAGCCAGCCAGCAGGAAAAGCGGTGCTGCTAGCACAGGTGGGATTAGGAAACGTAGCGGGCCGGTGACGTCACTGTCCCGCCTGCCGTGCAGGGCAAAGACGCTGAGTGCCGTCAGTATCACCAGCAGTACCGGCGCAATGATCACGGCGGCCGTCGGCCCACCGCTCAGTAGGACGATCAGCGAATATCCGCCGAGCGCCAGCCAGACGAGCACGGGGAAATTGTCATCCTGTCGGTAGAGCGCATGGAGCAACAGCGCCAGGGCGCCGATGGCGAGGCTGGTGGCAAGCACCGGCGCATTGTCCGGTTGAAGCTGAAATGTGTAGGCAGAGAGCGCAATCGGCGCCGCCAGGTCGATCGTCCAGCCGGTGGGCAGTACCCAAATCGGCAGGCTCAGGTCGAGTAGCCAGATCGACACCGCCAGCAGTAGCGCCGCTGCCGATCCGATCAGCGCCACCGCACGCCACCATACGCGCACCAAAAAACTGGCCGCTGCCGCCGCTAGATAGAAGCCAAAGAGCAGAGAAAGGAATGGTACGCCTGCCGCGTCGACGTTGTTCATCAAGGTTCCTTCGCCACAACTGTCACCTCAGGGACGGTAGTCGACTGGGCGGTTGCCTCTCGCTCTGCTTGGAGGGCCGCCTCGCGCAGGCGTGGCAACAACAATGGCCGGCGCACAGGCCGCGTTGGCACAGGGGTGGCTGCAGGCAGAAGGGGCGGTGCTTTGTATCTGCGGCGCCGCTCTGCCGGTATCGGCTCTGCCAAGGTCAGGTAGGCGCAAGCAAGGGCAAGCAGGATCTGCCCAATCCCCAGGATGATCGCCACACCGGATCCAGGCAAAAGAATGGGCGCAATGGCGAGCGTTGGCACGGTCAGCAACAGCAGTCCAGTGCCAGTGAAGATCGGTGACGCTGACAGTCCCATCATCAGCAGGCCACACAAACCCACCCAGAAGAGCAGATCCGTTTCGACCTGCGTGAAGTTCGGTAAGCTCACGCCCGGATCGATCACCCACCACGCGCTGCCGAAAAAGACGAGCGCAATCAAGCGCACGAGCCAGTTGGTGCTGGCATGTGCGCTTGGGCTGCGTGGGCGCAGGTGGCCGGCGATCCCCAAGAGGGCAGCCGACACCAGCGCAGCAAGCCACTGGCTGGCGGACACCGGTAGCGCAGGTGAATGAAGAGCCGCCTGCACGCTCGTCACGCTCAGCATGACTGCCAGCGTACTGCCAATCGCCCAGCGCCAATCCCAGAGAATGATGCTGCTTGCTGCCAGCCCGACGAGCAGAAGGATGCCTGGTCCTGTCGCTATCAGGCCACCCAACAGGGCAAACGGTGAGAATTCCATCAGCGAACCAGCAAGAGTCCCATCAGCAACAGGATGACGAACCAGCCGAGATAGCCGGCACCTTCAACCACGCGCAGCGAATGGTGGCCGATCTGGGCAGCGCGGTCGATTCCCCAGAGGATCAGTTGAAAGAGCCACTCCAGTTGGCTGACCTGGCTGACACGGTTTGGCCAGGGACCAAGGCGCGGCCAGACGCGCGGCTGTGCCCACACCAGGCCAAATCCCAGCAGCAGCGGTAACCCCAGCGTCACCCATACATCGATGCCCGCCACGACGTTGGGCGGATCACCCAGTGTCGCAGGCAGTGTACCTGGGATGGCGACCAGGGTTTCGGCAAAACGCGGCAGAAAGCCGGCCACAGCCAATGGCAGCCCGAGCGCCAGACAGGCCGCCAATAGCTTGATTAAGTAGTTGTCTGGCAGATCGGTGCTTGCCTTGTGGTCAGTGCCCCAACTGCGCAGAACAGAGGCGATCAGCAAACCCTGTGCCAGCATGTAGAGGACAAATGCCGGCCAGTAGAGGGGACCGTTGTTGAGCATACTTGCCAGGGCCGGTTGGCTCATAAAGCCGGGCGTGAAGGGGACGCCGGCCAGCGCCAGGGCACCGACACTGACTGGAATCTGCC
>CAIRNL010000297.1 GCA_903879975.1 uncultured Chloroflexota bacterium
CGTGCTTGCAAACTGGGCAGGCACATACGTGTTGCAAAATGGCAAGGCAGATGCTTCAATTCTGCCGCCTGTTCTTAAGGAATGTTCGGCGCTGAAATCAGGTTCTTGGGCTGACGATTCAGTTTGGATGGCGCCCATCGAACACGTAGTTTCTCCAAGGAACCTTCCTGTAGCGAAACGATTGTGTTGAATCATATCGGCTGTTGCGACATCTGCGACGCAGTGTATTGTGAGCATCCCCATCGCTTGAGAGTAATCGTAAAAACTTAGGGCTTCATTGGAGCAGGATGAATTCTGGGTCAGGGATCACAGTAACTATGATGAACCGAGTAGAAACCACAACGACCAGTGACAGCGCGCGCATTCTCATTGTCGACGATGCAGCTGACACACGACTGATGTTGAGTCTGCGCCTGCAGCGCGAAGGGTATGTCATTCTGCCGGCCAGCAGCGGACGCGAGGCTCTCGATATTGTCAATCGCCAGGGACTCCCGGACCTGGCTGTGCTGGATATCATGATGCCAGGCATGGATGGCTTTGGCGTTGCCGATGAGCTGCGACAGATGGGCGATGTCCCGATTATCTTTCTTTCGGCCCTTTCCGATACAAATACCAAGGTGGAAGGGATCAATCGCTATGCGGAAGATTACGTGACCAAACCTTTCGCCTTCTCCGAACTGCTGGCTCGGATCCGCCGCATTCTCCTCCGTGTTGCGCCCGAACGTGCCATGGAACCTGAGCTGCCCATCGACGATCACCTACGCATCAACTTCTCGCAGCAGTACGCTGTGGTAGATGACCAACAGATCACGCTGACACCAACCGAAAATCGCATCATGAATGTTCTTTATCACAACCGCGGCCGCGTGCTGTCACCAAGCTTTTTGCTGGCCAAGGTGTGGGACCCTACGCGCAAAGGTACAGTCGAATCACTTTGGGTGCATGTCCGGCGCCTGCGCAGCAAGATCGAACCCGATCCGGATAACCCGCGCTATGTGCTGACGGTGCGCGGCCAGGGCTATTGCATGCCACAGCGCAATCAGATGGATCGCGAAACGATGCTGGTGAAGACTACTTGACTCGATATGAAGGGTCGAGGAACGGGAAATCCTATCACTTGGATTGGCGTGCAGGCGCCGGTCGCACACCAATCTTGCCCGGTCGTGCCTGCCCTTGGGGTTGATACCAAAGTCATCGAAGGATCGAAAATGTCAACTGGCGCCCTGCTCCCACTTGTAATAAAATATTCAAGCAGACTGTAGCCCGATGGTCTGGCGCAGATCGATGCTGGATTCCTGTGTGTCGCCGGTGCAAGATCCATCTGCCAGTTATTCCAGAGAAAAGTTGAACGTTCCATGGCAACGCAACAAATTGTCAACCAGCAGACCCCGACCGTTGAGGAGATTCCCGATATCGTGATCAGCCGGCTGCCGGTCTACCTGCGCACCCTGCGCCTACTGGACAGTCAAGGTGCCGAGGTGACTTCTAGCCAGGAACTGGGGGAACTGCTGGGAATCAGTTCGGCACAAATCCGCAAGGACCTCAGCCACTTCGGCGAGTTTGGCAAACAGGGTACCGGATACAACGTCGCTTTTCTCTGCCGTCAACTGGAAAAGATTCTCAAGGTCGACTGCGTATGGCCAGTAGTGCTCGTCGGTGCCGGCTACCTGGGCCACGCATTGGCGAGCTACAATGGCTTTCTCAACCGCGGCTTCCGCATTGTCGGCGTCTTTGACAACGACCCTGCCAAGATCGGCGTATGGATCGGCGAAAGCGAAGTCAAGCCGACGTCTGCTCTGCCCGAGACTGTAGACGCAACCCGCTGTCAGATCGCTGTGATCGCCGTGCCCACACATTCGGCCCAAGAGGTTGCCGAAGAACTGATTGCAGCCGGCATCCGCAGCATTCTCTGCTATGCTCCGCTGACCCTCAATGTGCCTCCCGCGGTACGCGTCGAATATATCGACCCTGTCATTTCGTTCCAGCACATGACTTTCTATCTGGACAAGCCCTGCAGCGACTGACGCAGCAGAACTCTCACTGCCAGCTACACGATCGGTCGCTTGCGCGCAAGCCCCTGCCCGCGCGGATACTGCGCCGGCGTTGGCACCACTTTTTTCACCAACAGGACAAAGCGTCGCTCGGCCAAAAAGGGCACTTCAACGGGCGCCAGCCTTGTCGCTTCGCCGCCTAGCACCTTGATCGCGCGTCGCGCTTCCATGAACTCCTGTGGCGCTGACGGCCCTTTGAAGACGACAGCCAGCCCGCCGGGGCGCACGAGCGGCAGTAAGTATTCGACGAGCGTATTCAGCGGCGCCACGGCGCGCGCCGTAACCAGATCGTACTGCTCGCGACAGGCCAGACTGCGGCCTAACTCCTCAGCCCGACCATGGATGACTCGAGCGGATATCAGCCCAAGCCTCTCCGCAAGATGTTCCAGGAAGACAATTTTTTTCTGTGTCCCGTCCATCAGCGTCAGATCGAGGGCCGGTGTGACGATCTTGAGTGGAATGCCCGGGAAACCGGCCCCGGTGCCGACATCCAGCAGACGTAGCGGCTGGGCCAGCGGCAGCCGCATGCCCAGTTCTTCCGCGATCAGCGGCAGGCTGACGAGGCAGTCAAGGTAGTGCTTGGTCTGCACTTCTTCGTACGCAGTGATGGCTGTCAGGTTGAGCCGTTCGTTCCAGAGGACAAGCTCGCGATAATACAATTCGAACGCAGCAATTGCGCTTTCGTCGAGCGGGATGTGAAGGGTTGCACAACCTTCCCTCAGCAGGGTCATCCCTTGATTGTTCTCGATAGCAGATGCGACTACTTCGGGCTGAGAATTCTCTGGCACATTCATAGATCCAGATTGTACCACGAAGCCGATAACGTTCCCTTGCACAAATCTGCTGCGGGTCTATTCACACAGAGCGGATGAACATTGCGTGCCCAGCACAAAGCTCGTCACGGTTTGTCCCGCCCGCAGTGCCTCCCCAGCATGGGTGCGTTGGATTGACAAGCCATCGCCCTGCCACATATAATCTTTGTGCAATAATTCTAAGGATTATGAGAAAAATTCCATGCAAACCTTCTGTGGGATTACAACTGACGGCATGCTTGATTATCTGGCTGCTATCTACAAGCTAGGTGGCCACCCAGCGCGCAGTGCAGCCAAGGTGACAACTTCAGCGCTGGCTGAGAAGATGCACGTCTCGCCGGCAGCCGTGAGCAGCATGCTCAAACGCCTTGAAGAATCGAGCTTCGTCGATCGCTCTAGCACAGACGGTATCGTCCTCACGGAACAGGGTGTGCTGGCTGCACTGCAACTCGTGCGCCGACACCGCCTGCTCGAGGTCTTTCTCGTCAAGGTCATGGGCTTTACCTGGGACCAAGTCGACGTTGAAGCCCATAGGCTGGAACACTCGATCAGCAGCGCTTTCGAAGACCGCATGGACCGGCTGTGTGGTTACCCGACGCACTGCCCTCATGGCGATCCGATCCCGCGCAAGGATGGTACGCTGCCGCAAGAATCCCTGCGCCCGGTGCTGGAACTCAAGCCCGGCCAGCAGGGTGTCCTGCGCCGCGTCGGCAACAGCGATGCACGAGTGCTGCGCTACCTCACTCAGCTCAAGTTGGAACCCGGCTGCAGCGTTCGTCTCGTGGATGTAGCGCCCTTCAACGGTCCCGTCACCTTGGAGACCCGACCGCACGACGCAATTTCTGCCCAATTGTCGACCCAGATGCTGGGCAGTGAGTTGGCTGCGCAGTTGTTCGTGGCGATCGAACCGGTGGCTCATGACAACTAAGACCTACCGCTCGGCTGGCGGCGTGGTGATTGACGGTGACCGGCTGTTGTTGCTCGACCGGCCGCTGCGGCGGGAAGTGCGCCTGCCCAAGGGACATATCGATCCCGGCGAAACAGCGACAATCGCTGCACTGCGCGAAACCACCGAGGAGAGCGGCTATGGCGATCTGGAAATTGTGGCTGATCTCGGCAGCCAGGTCGTGAAGTTCAACTATCTTGGCGACGACTACGTGCGCGAAGAGCACTACTACCTCATGCGTCTGGTGAGCGAACGCACGATCCGCCGTACCCGCAAAGATGAAACCCAGTTCAAGCCGATCTGGGTATTTCTAGACGAGGCTGCTGCGCGACTCACCTTCCCGGCTGAACAGCAATTCGCCCAGCGAGCAGTTGACATCGTCCGACGTCAGCAGACCGCCCAGTAATCACAGCCCCATATCGAGATCTACTGGGTCGTCAGCCGACGTCGTGCGTGCTGCATTGTTGGCGAGGACGTCGGCGCGTTCATTGTAGGCATCGCCGGCATGTCCCTTGGTCCAGCGCCAGATGACCCCGCCCGCCGGTGCATGGCGCTCCACGGCGCCGATCAGCTTCTGCCACAGATCGCGGTTCTTCACGGGCTTCTTGTCGGACGTGCGCCAGCCGTTGCGTTGCCAGTTTGTCACCCATTCGGTGATGCCGAGGCGCAGGTACTCGCTGTCAGTGTAGAGTTCCACGTGGCACGGGCGGTTGAGTGTGTTGAGCGCCTCGATCGCAGCGCGTAATTCCATACGGTTGTTGGTCGTGTTACTGGATCGCCCGGTCAGTTCTTTTTTGTGTTTCCCGTGAATGAGGATGGCTGCCCAGCCTCCTGGTCCAGGATTGCCGATGCATCCGCCGTCCGTATAGATCGTCACACTGGCACCGTTTTCGCCCTGTTTCGTGATCATTCTGTTCGCTCCGAATCGTCTCCTGCTAGGCTGTGGCTCGACTATCAGCCAGTTTACGGAATTGTACAGGTAAGCTTGCTTGTGACCCAAACCTGGCGATGGCTCCACTGGGCCAGCGGCTACAATCGGCTACGGCAGCTAGGGTCACCTTCAGTGCACAGAGGTGTTTCCTGCTCAGGAACTTGCCTGTCCTGGCTGTGAAATAGCCCCCCGGCGCAACCTTGTCTTGACAGGCTCTCTTTGCCCGGCTATACTGCCGCCATTGTGTAGGCTGAATTGCAACTGGTGAAACGATGCGCATTACCTGTACCCTTGCCAAGAACACCGCCGCAGCATGGGCCGCCGCTACGGCTGCGGCAGCTAAACGCGTGTCCCGGTAAGGGTGTGAACAACGCCTGCGCCGTGGACACGTCCACGGCGTTTTAGATTGGATGAACCGGTCAACGAAACGTCGTGGAACCTC
>CAIRNL010000298.1 GCA_903879975.1 uncultured Chloroflexota bacterium
AAGGACAAATCCGGCTGGATCAATGTCCCCATGTCGCCGGACTCCAGCTATGTGCCCGAGCGCGGGGAGCACGGCCCCTACTGCTGGACGCCGGCCGGCGCGCCGGCTGAGGTGCTCTGCGGCGCCGGCATGCCGGCCAAGCAGCATATCTCGGTCTTCGTGGTCTGGCAGGCAGTGCGCGCTGAGCAGGTCACCCCCGAACAGCCGGAGTGGCCGACAGGCGACTACAACATCTTCATGCCCTTGATCACCAACGGCCCGGCTGCAACGCCAGCCAGCCCTGCGCCGCAGAGCACCTCGGCCAGCCCCGCGCCGCAGAGCACCTCGGCCAGCGCCGCGGTCTCGCCGGGCACCGCCGAGATCAGCCAGGCCATCGCTGAGATCATCCGCAGCGGGGCGTGGAGCCGGCTGGGGATCGAACTGAGACCCGGATCGATCCTGGCGGCGTATGCGCGGCAGGCGGGGTTGGGTATGCCGGTCACCGCAGAGTTCGTCGCCAGCGGCCATCGCGTGCAAGGCTTCATGGGCGGCATTGTGCTGGCACCGGTGGGCAACCCACAGCAGGTGACGCACGTCGCGTGGTAGGGGCACACGCACGACGAATGAACACAGGTTCTCCACCCTGCGACAAGGGGATCGGAAGGGGAGCGCAGGTTGCTGCGTACAGGAGAGGGATATGGACTCGATTCTGATCGAACATGGTGCCGTGCTGACGGTCGACGATGCCGGCACCGTATATGAGCCGGGCTACGTGCTGGTCGAAGGCGACACGATTGCAGCCGTAGGGCTGGGCACTGCGCCTGATGCCCTGCGCGCATCGGCCGGCACCACCATCGACGCCACGCGCATGGCCGTCATGCCCGGCATGGTCAACGCGCACACGCACCTCTTCCAAACCTTCCTGCGCGGCCTGGCCGACGACAAGCCGCTGCTCGACTGGCTGGCAGCCGCCATCTGGCCGGTGGCACAGGCGCTGACAGCGCAGGAAGCCTACGTCGCCGCCAAGCTGGGGCTGGTGGAGAACATTCGCAGCGGCGCCACTGCCGTCATCGACCACCAGTACATCCACACCGATCCCTTCAACGACGACGGCGTCTGCCGTGCGGCGGAGGAAACCGGCGTGCGCTTCCTGCTGGCGCGCGGCTGGACAGACATGGGCTACCATCCTGCCTTCATGGAGACGCCCGACCACATCATGGCTGAGATGGAGCGGCTATACGCAACGTGGCAGGGACGCGCCAACGGCCGTATCCGCGTAGAGTTTGCGCCGCTCATCCCGTGGGGCTGCTCCGACGCGACCATGCAACGCACCTATGCGCAGGGCAAGACGTGGGGTGTGGGCAGCATGATCCACATTGCTGAAACGCGCAAGGAAGTGGAGATGAACCTCGAACTGCGCGGCCTGCGGCATGTGGAGTGGCTGGCCAGCCTGGGCACACTCGGCCCGGACGTGCAGCTCGTGCACAGCGTCTGGCTCGACGATACCGAACTCGACCTGCTGGCAGAACATGGCGGTGTGGTGGTGCACTGCCCCGTCGCCAACATGTACCTGGCATCGGGCATGGCGCGCGTGCCAGAGATGCGGCGGCGCGGCATCCCTGTGGCGCTGGCGACCGACGGGCCAGGCTCCAACAACAACCAGGACATGCTGGAGGTGCTCAAGACCACGGCGCTCTCCGGCAAGGTGAGCACGCTCGACGCCATGGCGCTCCTGCCGGAAGATGTGATCTGGATGGCGTGCCGCGGCGGGTCACAGGCGTTTGGCCAGCCAGCGTTCATCGGCTCGCTGGAGGTAGGCAAAAAGGCCGACGTGGTGTTGGTCGATTTGGACACGCCCTTTGCCATGCCGGTGCACCGCGTGCCGTCGGCACTGGTCTACAACGTCAACAGCGGCAGCATAGACACAGTGATCGTCGATGGGAGGGTGCTGATGCGTGGCAAGGAAGTGATTATTGTCGATGAGAAGGCAGTCCTGGCGGAAGCGCGGGCGGCGTGTGGGCGCTTGTTTGAACGGGCAGGGATCGCACGTTAGATAGATGCGCTCGGCAGCCTTTTTGCTTCAAGTAGTAAATCGTTGATCGTTCCATGTATCTCAGCATCCTCTTTGCAGTCCCTTCATGGCGCACACCCTGTTCTGACGACTGAACAGGGTGTCGTTTGTGCCACGAAATTTACTGGGATTGGCTGCTGATTTTTACACTGGAATCGTGCTGATTTCTTAACTGGAGTTTACACGTGTCCAGATAAAATACGGTGGGTGTCAATTTGCCCACGGAACTGGTTCACCCGCACTTTGCGTGAAGGCGCCTCAACCAGTCACGGACATGTTTCGCTTGAGGAGCTTCAGTCGATTCACCTGGCCCCTCCATCTCTGTCTGTCCTCCGTAGGTGTCATTTTGTCTCCACCATCACCTGGTCATTCCGGCTGAACAAATTGGGCAGTCTCGTCGACGCAATCGTGCGCCATTTTTTGAGCTGGCAGGACTCTGATCTCCGCTGCCCGTATGGCCCTGTTTGTAGAGCGATTTGACAAATCGCTCTACAAGGTCACACGATACTGTTTGCGCAGGGTAGTTCAGGGCTTTATTGCAGCCGTTTTGATTGTCCAAATTTCTGGGTCCACGATTGTCTGTCAATGATGAATGTTGAGTCGGCATGCCCATACGTCATCTTTTTGCACGTCACGTGTGAACGAAACAGTGGCAATTGGCGGGCTACTCGTTTGCAGAAATAGTTTCGTCAGGCGCTAAGTGTCGCACTGGTCTGGAATAACAACGCAACGACCTCGCGAATCTCGTGTCGATATGTGAACCTCCCCAGGCTAAGTCTTATAGTTGATGAAGATTCAGCCCGGCTCAGCCCGATCGCGGTCAGTACATGAGAGGGTTCCACTGCCCCAGACGTACAAGCTGAGCCGGTACCCGACATCAGTTCTGGCATGTTCAACAGCAGCGCGTCGGCGTCAACTCCAGGGAAGGTCAGACTCGATGTATTCGGCAGGCGGTCGGTCTGCCGAGCGTTGATCAATAGTCCATCAATTACTGTGAGCAGCTCCATCTCTAGAGTGTCACGCAACGCTGTCAGCCTGGCCATTTCATCCATCAGTTCGGTTTGGGCAATAGCGCACGCTTCGCCAAAACCAACAGCCCCCGGCACATTTGTCGTCCCCGATCGCAGACCATTCTCTTGTCCTCCGCCGTAAGCCAGCGGCTCTAGCGCGATGGTCCGTGTGCCGCCGCGCACATAGAGACAGCCAATACCTTTGGGGCCGTACAGTTTGTGCGCACTGACTGACAGCAAGTCAACCCCCAGGTCATTCACATTGACCGGAATTTTGCCGACGGCTTGGGCCGCATCGCAGTGCATGTAAGCGCCCTTTTCATGCGCCAACAGTGAGATTTCGGTCACCGGCTGAATGGTGCCAAGTTCGTTGTTTGCAGCCTGCACAGACACAAGCAACGTGTCCGTATTGATGACATCACGCGCTGCTTCGATATCGACTTTCCCATTGCGATTAACCGGCAGAACCACGATATCGAATCCGTCATCTGCTAGCTTCTTGCTGGGAAGCAGTACTGCCTTGTGTTCGACGGCGGTCGTCACGATACGCCTGCGTGTGGTTCGACGCGCTGCCCGCGCCAGTCCCAGAATTGCAAGATTGTTGCTCTCGGTGGCGCCTGCCGTGAAAAAGACTTCGCCCGGCTGCGCAGCAAGCAGTGCGGAAATTTGCTCGCGCGCCTCAGCAACAGCGCGAGCCGATTTTCGCCCTTGGATGTGCAGACCGTTTGCTGGATTTCCATATTGCTCGGAGAAGTAGGGTAGCATCTTCTCCACAACGCGAGGATCGCAGGGAGTCGTTGCATTATAGTCGAGGTAAATAGGATCTATCGTCATTGGCAGAAGATCAGAAATGATTAATTCCCAGAGATCGAGTAGGTTATTTCAGCCTCATACTGCCGATATTCAGCATCTAGGGTCTGAAGCTGGCTCCAGATATACTGTCGCAGGATTTTTGCCGGGCGAACACAGTAGTACTCAAACTCTGTCTCGGTCGCTTCACCGTGCGGAAACATAATCTTCATCAGCCCGCTTGCAATCGCCCGCACTGAGTCTTCGTTTCGTTTGAATATTTTTCTACCCGTCAATTCAACGCGGCGCTGAACTATCTGATCAATTTCCAATTCATTGCGCATCGTCAATAGAGCGTCACCAAAGAAGTCAGATTTGAGTCCTACACCATTCGAGAAACAGGCTCCGCTGAGTTTACGTATCCGCCAACCTGGAATCAGAGCTCGCAATCGGTCCAGAAACGCAGTCTCTTGTAAGAAATCGGGCAACTCTCTGACCAGCGGATTCATGATGGGATTCTGTTGGGCATCTAGACCGATGTTCGCTAACAAAACGAGTCCACAATCGCTGGCAGTCTGATGCAGACCGCCGCGCGTCAATTGTCCGTTGGCAAGGAACCCTTTGAGTCCACCGATAATTTCTTGCGGTTTTTCAAACTTTAATGTCTGAACTTCGTCTAGAACGACGACAGAGTATCGGGCAAGCAATCCCCACTGACCGCTCATATTGTTCACAAAGAGCACAGCCGGTGACACATTGCCGCCGCTAACCAATCGGACGCGCGGGCTTATATTTTCATAGACGTAGCTCTTACCTGTCCCTTTCGGGGCAAGTTCCATCATATGCATGTTTTTTTGTACAAGCGGTAGAAGTCGGCACAAAAGCCAGGTCTGTTCTTCATCTGTGAATGTCTGAGGGTTATATCCCATCGATGACAAGAGCAGTCCTCGCCACTCCGATAAACTGAACTTTCGGCGTGCGTCCTTATAGAGTGACAGGTTTACCGAAGCCTGCATAGGCTTAAAACTTGTCAACGCTACGCCATCCTGCGTGTTGGCAACCTCGACAACGCCCCACATTCCCTGATTGAGTAAATCGGGGTAACGCTGGACAAGGCCGTCGTTGATGAAAGCGTCGTTGATCCCAAGCAGACTCATCTTGGCAACGCGCTCTTGGCGACGCCGTGTTAGTTCGACATCCACCTGTACGGATGTCAAGACTTTGACAATATCGCCGTCAAGAAGGCGATTCTTGATGAGGTTGGCATCGCCTGGTCCGGGAATATATTTCCCCGCCCACTGCTGCACTTTCGATGCATCCGCTGGCGACAGCGCACCTTGCCCAGGGACTACTGAATCCAAGACCCACTCTGCAACATACGCGGGGACACCACGTCGCTGCAATTGGCTCATCGGTAGGCGCCGCTTGTCTATCGCAAGATTTCCAAACACGTCTATGACTTTCTGGTCGAGCGAGGAGCCCGGCTGCTCCTTATTCCATTCATCGATCAAAAGATCGGTTGTCATAGGTCCAGCCCTCCAAGAATGTCATCGCGCTGATACATTTCTTCACTGTCAAGCTCAAGCTTCGCTGCAAAATCAAACTCGAGACCATTCGCCAAGCGGGTCATGGCACTTGCTTTCATCTCTCGAATGTCAGCTGACGTAGGCCAGCGTTCGAGAGGACAATGTTGCCTTTGCGATGATGTTGGGCCAATTTGCCAATCCAATTTCATGTCAACGGCCTTACCTGGCATG
>CAIRNL010000299.1 GCA_903879975.1 uncultured Chloroflexota bacterium
CCCACCGTCACGTCGTAGTAGCGCTCGTTGCCCGGCAGTTCGAAATAGTCCAGATAGGGTGTGGGCAACGGCGGCGTGCCCGATGCCGTACGCCAGTCATGGTTGCCGAGTACAGGAAAGAAGCGGTTGTCGGTCGCACCTGTGCCATGACTGCCCTTGTACGGATCAATAAAGCTGTGATAGTAGCGGCCAATGTTATCGTCGATGGTAGATGCTGTGCCGTCAGGATAATTGTTGTCACCCACGGTGATAACGGCGTCCGGCTGCCAGCTCGCTACCCGCGCGGCCACGTCGGCCTCAGCTTGGGTGTTTACGCCAAAGTCGCCGATGACTGCCAACCGGGTTGTGTTGCTGCCGGCCACTCGCGGCGGCAACTCGACCTGTACCCCGACCGCTGCAGGGCGGCTGAGATAGGGAAGCTGGCAGCCCGCCAGCACTGCCAGCATGACGGCGAGAATGACCGGCACAAAGCATGCCGCAGGGGGTCGTATTGGATCGTTCAATCGAATCTGCTCCTGTTGTACAAGGGGGGTCTTGACTGTGACGGGTGCGGCGCTGGGTGAATCGTCCCCGTGCCGGTCCACGGCTTTTGCGCGCCCGTCGATCTCTTCGTGTTCCATCGTTCAGCTTGCTCCCTGATCGGGCACCATCACAGCACTGTTCCTGTAGGCGATCGGCTCGATCGCCCTATCTTGCAGATGCCTGCGCGCGTGGGGCATCTGCTTCGATCCAGCCCATTTTACCAGGCGTCGCAAGAGCGACAGAAGAACTGCGTGCGGCCATGTGCTACGCCTCTATCAACGGCTTGCTGCGCAACTGTACGATCAGGCACAATGCCACACCCGCCATCAGCGCGCCGAAATAGAAAGTCGCCGACGGGCCGAACCACTGCCAGAGCAGGCCGCCCAGCAGCGACGCCGGCAGCGCCATGACCCCGATCGTGCCATTGAGCCAGCCGTAGCCCGTGCCACGCTGTGCACTTGGCGTCAGATCCGCCACCAGCGACTTGAGCGCGCCTTCGGTCATCGCATAGTAGAGGCCGTAGAGCGCCCATAATACGCCGATCTGCCAGATCGCGTTGCTCAGCGCGAAGCCGAGATAGACCAGCGCATAGAAACCCCAACCGATCCTAATCACCGTCAGGCGGCCAACGCGGTCGGAAAGCCTGCCGAACGGCTGAGAGAAGAGCGTATAGACGCCGTTGAAAACGAGCACCATGAGCAGCGTTGTTAGCACGCTGGCCCCGCGCTGCTGCGCCAGCAGCACAATGAAGGCATCGGCCGAATTGCCCAGCGTGAAGATCGCAACGCAGAGCAGCGCAAGGCGAAAGCGCCTGTCGAAGGCTCCTAGGCCGATACGCACTGGCGCCTTTGCTGCACGGCGTACTGTTCGGGTTTCACGCAGCCCCCAGGCGAGCAGGCCAACTGCCAGAGCCAGCGGAATCATGGAGAACCATACCAGCGTCGTGAAAGTGGCGTGCTCCAACTGTGTATCGCGCTGCTGGCTCCCATAGACGACCGCAATGGCGATCAGCAGCCCGATAAAGGCGCCGAGGGTATCGGCGGCCCGCTGGAAACCGAAGGCGTCGCCGCGACGATCGACGGCCACGCTGTCGGCAATGAGGGCGTCACGTGGGGCGCTGCGCACACCTTTGCCAAAGCGATCGGCGAAGCGCGCCACCAAGATGGCTGGCCAGCCACCGGCCACTGCCAAGAGCGGCCGCGCCAGAAATGACAGGCTGTAGCCGGCTACTGTCGGCCACTTGCGGTTGCCGATGCGGTCGGAAAGATAGCCGGATACCAGTTTTGTCAGGCTGGCGGTCGTTTCCGCCATGCCCTCAATAAGCCCGATCAGCGGGGTCGGCGTCCTGAGCACGCCGGCGAGAAAGAGCGGCAGCAGGTAGACCACCATTTCGCTGGAGATGTCGGTCAGCAGCGACGCGCCGGCTGTCATGTAGACATTGCGCGGGTAGCGCCCTCGGCCGGGCGGCGGTGTATCTTGTGGTGACTCGTCAGTGTCAGCCATATTGTCGACTTCAAGCCTCCAGCGGTAGCCAGGCCAGCACGCGCGGGATCATCATGTCCCACCTTTCACTGCGGCAGCGGCGCCGACCGCATGAACAAGAAAGCAGCGACGAGCAGCACAATGTAGGCGCCAGCGCCCAGTGCGGCAAGCCGCATTCGCATCCCCTCTGCCAAGGGCGGCAGGTGATGGGCGGCGGCTATCGCACGGCCGATGCGCGCACCGCACCAGCCATAGAAGAACCCTGCGGCGATGCCTGCTATCACCATGCCAGGGAGTGTGCCGGCATCGACAGGTGGATAGTCCACCAGGCTCGGTATCAACAGGAGTCCGCTGGCGAGCAGAGCTGCGCTGCCCACGCCGATGGCTAGCCAGGAGGTGCTCATCTGGTTTGCTTCGTGCGCGCGATAAACGTAGACGACGTCCATCGCTGCAGCCGGGATCAGCGCCAGAAAGTGTGCAGCGGCGCCCGTCTCGGTCATGCCAAAGAACTGTTGAAAAAGAAAGTTGGCCGTGGCGCGAAATAGGAGGCCGGCAGCAAAGATGAGCACCCCCGTTCCGGGACGGCGCAGCACAAGCAGTCCGATCTGCCCGCAGAAAAGTGCGACGCTCAGGATCACAGCTGGATAGAACCCTGCTGGGCGCATTGCGCGCTCCGTCGCGTGTTCCCACCCACCAGTGCCGGCGAGTAACAGGAGTGCCGCCGCCACTGCCAGCAGGATGATGGTGTTGAGTTCGCCCAGCCCTAGGCGGCGAATCGTCCACTCAGCCGGCTGCGGCAGCACCGAGCTCTGAACGGCCACTGCAGCGAGCATGACGGCTACCATGCTGACGACTAGCACCGGGGTCGAGCCGCCCCACGCCATACTGTCCGCTGCAAAGGCCCAGTGCCCTATCAGGTCAGCCGCTATCACCAAGAGCGGATAGAGTGAGAGCAGCCCCAGTCCTGCGAGTAGCGGGTCCCTGCGCCAGCGAGCGCGCGGGTTGCCTGGAGTGCGTGCTGCTGCAAGCGCCGTACCGAGCGCCGTCAGCGTAATCCATCCCACGCTGCCGTAGATCAGTAGATTTGGCTGCCATTGAAAGGGATCGCCGTTTGCTGCAAGGCTGTACGCCTGTCGCCACGTCTCGTCCCACAGCCCACTGCCGAGAAAGACAATGCCGCCAGCCGCTACCGCATAGGCCGCTGCCTGGCGCAAGGCTGGATTGGGGCTGGCGCCGGCGGGCATGCCGGCGGGCAACGGGATCCACAACAGCCACCAGCAGAGCGTGCCAAGAGCGAACAGCAGCGCGCCGGCCACGGCAACATCTGCCCAGTATTGCCCTGCGTGTGGCGCCGTGCCGCCCCAGGTCAAAAACGCCAGGAGCAGGAGCAGGCCGCCACCCGCCATGATCGCTGCCTGGCGCCGGTCGATGGAACGCGGACTTCGTTTGGTTCGAGTCATGACGGTTCTTTACAGCAAAGCATGCCTCTTGTGTTGTGATCCTTGGATTATAGTCCAAACCTGGCAAAATGTTGTACTGACTGAGCGTTGGGAATCTTGTGGCGATCAACCGCAACACCTGGATCGATGCCGGCGCCGGCATTCTGGCACTGATCGGCGGTGCCCTGTCTATCTTGATTCTTGCGTAGCAGCCAGACATCCGCAATGTCGAGCGGTATTTGGATCGTTGCTTGTGTCTTGGTCGCCATGTCGTCTTCCTTTTCGACGTATAGCGACCAAGCTTACATCAATTCATTTTCACGGCGATGTTCGTTCCAAACGGCGCCGTTTGGACGATGGTGCGAAATGCATGTACAGTGTGCTCGACGGTGGGACGAAGAGATCAGCGGCTGCCAGGTGGGGAACGCGTTGGCCGACACGCCCTCCACTTGCGGGGACGCCAACCGGGCCGTTGCCACTGAGGAGACAAACGATTGAGTGAGATGATGCAGCGAGTGTCTACGGCGCGCGACCTGCGCGCTGGCGCTCCACGCGTCCCTGCTGCGCTGCATACGCAGGGGATAGGCTGTGGCAGGAAGCGGGCGACACAGGGGGCGTACCAGACAGATTTCAGCATATGCTCGTGATTTGGGGGGGTGCGCTAGCGCTTTTCTGGCTGACCGGCAGTCTGCTGCAGCGGGTGTTGCGCGTGCGCCCGCATCCTGACTGGCTGTTGACCCTTGCACTGCAGATCGGGCTGGGGCTGGCCTGGTGGCCACTGCTCTTTTTGTGGAGTTCGGCTGCGGGGCTGGCTTGGTCGGCAAGAGCGGCGCAAGTCGTGGCGATCGCCGCCATGCTGGCCGGGGCTGCATCTCTGTTGTGGGGATGCAAAGAAAGATGGCGCGGGCAGGTGCTCGCCTGGCGCCGGCAACGGCTCACGATCATCGTCTGGCTGTGCGTTGCAACGCTGACAGCAGCCACGCGCCTGCTCCAGACGCGCGGTCTCGCCCTTCCGCCATGGGTCGATCCGATCCACCATCTGGCGATCCTGCGCATTTTCGTCGAGCAGGGACGACTGCCGGCAACGATGGATCC
>CAIRNL010000300.1 GCA_903879975.1 uncultured Chloroflexota bacterium
CATTTCTGCGCGTCAGTCTCAACCGCGATCAGCGTCCACTGGCCGCGGCCGTCGATTGGCTAAGCGTGGGCAAGTGAACCATGGCCGATGGACAAGGCTTAGTCGCCGGCATCGGTGGACATCTGCAGCCATGCATCGTTGCTGATGGACTGGCGCCGATTGCCTATCGCCTATCGAGCCGCCCATGGTAGATCGCCACAATCCGATCCCACGGCAGGGCGCTGGTGCGCAGGCGGGCGATGGTATACATCGCCTTGTAGATTTCCAGCTTGCTGATCTTGCTGGCGCCCTCCGTGCGGTTGACAAAGGTGATGGGGACTTCACCCGTGCGAAAGCCGGCCCGCTCGACCAGAAAGGCCATTTCGACGAGAAAGCTGTAGCCGCTGCTGAAGACAGCGTCGAGATCGATGGTCTCCAGCACTTGGCGGCGATAGCAGCGAAAGCCGGCCGTGCAGTCGCGTGCCGTCACGTCCAGCACGATATGGGCCAGCGCGTTGGCGGCATAGCTGATGAACTTGCGCAGGGGAGGAGAGCCGACGACTGTTCCGCCGCGCACATAACGGCTGCCGATGACCAGGTCGTAACCGGACGCTGCCTTGTCAATGAGGAAGGGCAGACTCTGCGGGTTGTGACTGAAGTCGGCGTCCATGGTGCAGAGGAAGTCATAGCCGCGCGCCAGACCGTTGCGAAAGCCGGCTCGATAGGCTGTGCCCAGCCCAAGCTTCCCTGCACGGTGCAGTACGTGAACGCCAGGATCGCAGGCGGCAATCGCATCGGCGATAGCGCCAGTGCCGTCGGGCGAATTGTCGTCCACGATGAGGACGTGGATATCACCAGGCAAGGCGCGCAAGCGAGCGACCAACCGCGCCAGATTTTCGCGTTCGTTGTAGGTTGGCACCACTGTGAGTGCCCGCCCCTGCCAGCTTGGCATCATGCGCAAACAGCTTTCATCAGAACGATACCCTGATCATTATCCGTGAATCGAGAAGCATGGGCAAATCAAAGCCACTGATTGCTGCGGACAGACAGATCGCTCTTGTGCTCGGCGCTTTCGTGGCCGGCCTCTATCTGCGCAGCGTGCCGCTCGATCTGCTGCCGGGCGATGCCGGTGAGTTTCAGTTCGCCGCATGGAATTTCGGCCTGGCGCACGCCACCGGTTACCCGCTTTACATGGTCGCCGGTGGCCTGTGGCAACACCTGTGGGCCATCGTCGGCGTCTCGCCTGCTGTGTCTTTGAATCTGCTCAGCGCGCTCTACGGCGGCATGGCTGTGGCCTTGCTCTTTCTGCTGCTGGTGCGCACATTGCCGGGCACTCCGCTCTCCCGGCGCCTGGCAGCCGCACTGGCCGCAACGTTCCTGGCCGCCAACCCGACCTTTCGCAGCCAGGCGTTGCAGGCCGAAGTGTACACGCTCCAGGCACTGTTGCTCGTCGCCGTCTTCTGGGCCGCGTGGCGGCCGCCCGACAGCCAGACGCCGCGTGCAGCCGCCACGCGATTCGCCGGGCTGGCCTTTGTCTTTGGCCTGGCCGTGACCCACCATGCCACCACACTCCTGCTGGCGCCGGCGTTGCTGCTCTACCTCTCCCTGTCGCAGCGCGACTTGTGGCGCAATGGCCGCGCCTGGGCGTTCGGCCTGCCTGCCGGGCTGGCGCCGCTGCTGCTGTATCTATACGTGCCGCTGCGCAGCGGGCCGGATGCGTCGCCCTGGTACCACCAACGGCTGGGCGACGGTGTGCTCACACTCTATACGAATACGTGGCCGGCTTTTGTCGATTTTGTCACCGGCAGGTCGATCTCCGTTGGTTTTCACGATGTACCCACGGCGCTGGCCGGCGTGCCAACCGTGCTGCTGCTCTGGTGGGCACACTTCGACTGGACCGGCCTGCTGCTCGTCGCCACTGGCTTGTTCGTGCTCGTGCGATTGCGTCACTGGCCTGTGCTGTCAATGACGGGAACCTACTTCATCCTGCTCCAGGTTTTCAATCTCTTTTACGCGATCGGTGACATTTTCGTCTACTATATCCCGCTTTACCTGGTCGCCTCCATCTGGATCGGCTTTGCCGGGGCTGGCATCGGAATGGGCTTTCGCCTCGATGCGCCGCCAGCGACAGAAAGCGAGGCTGTACCGGCGTCGACGGGTAGCCAGCAGCTGCGCGCACTGCTGGTGTTGCTGCTTTTTTTCTTTCCGCTGCAGCGTTGGCTGACCTTTTCACCGGCGACTGAACAGCTCAAGACGGACAGCGCGCGGGCGCGAGCCGGCTGGGAACAGATCCTGGCTGCCGGCGCGCCGCAGGACGCCATTTTCATCAGCAACGACCGTAACGAGATCGTGCCGCTCTTCTATCTCCAATACGTCGAGCGGCGCAGCCTGGGGCATACCGGCCTCTTCCCGCTGATTGCACCCGCTGCACCCTTTGCTGATGTCGGCGCCACTGTTGCAACGGCGCTCGCCAAAGGTGCGGGCCAGCCTGTCTATCTGATCAAACCGATGCCGGGGCTGGAGGCGCGCTTTGCGCTGGCGCCGCGCACGGAACCGCTCAGTGAGGTGATCGGCGCCGCAGCCGCTGCTCCGCCGGCCCGTGCACTGGATCGAGTCTATGGCCCCATGCGCCTGATCGGGTACGACTGGACGCCCACCGCTGCAGGAATTGAGATCGCACTGCACTGGCTGGTGCAGGAGCCGCCGGCCGCGAACTACACGACGACGATCCAACTCTTCGACGCCGGCGGTCAAAAAGTGGCGCAGGACGACCGACCGCCTGGCGGTGATTTCTATCCCACGTCGCTGTGGAAGCCGGGCGAGACGCTCGTCGATCGCCATCTGCTGCCCACACCGGAGACCCCTCCGGCTCGCCTGCTCATCGGTATGTACAGCGCACCCGATGCCAGGTTGCTGGCGCCTCTGCTGGAAATCGATATGGAACCGGACCGGAGCGAATGAGTGTGCCGGCATGTGTCGTCCGCCTCGCCTGCCTGCACTCCGCTCACAATCCGGGCCATCCAGGTCGAGGGATCACGGTCGCGTTCCGTGCGTCCGCCTGCACTGGCTGTTGAATACGCCAATGGATGGCAGCCGGGCAATGGATTTCTGGGCGCCTGTGCTACAGTGAAATGGGATTTAGAAACGAGGATTTTCGGGCACCGCCGTCGCCGAAAGGGCGAACACTTGCAATATCCTGATTTCTATCGACCTTTCCTGTAGTGTACTTGAGAACGATACGCGCGACGACACGAAACCAGTTGGACATCATGACCAAGAGCGAATTTGTCATCTCACAGCCGTGGCGCACCGACACCCGAGGTGCACTGCGCTGGATCCTCAGCCACGTAGGGCGCAACTGGCCCCTTGTGCTGCTCATCGTCGCCGGCGCATCGGGCAACGCCATGCTGGCCGCTGCGATCCCCATTTTTACTGGCATGGCCTTCGATGCCGTGACCGGCACTGCACCCGATCTGAGCAAACTACTCTTGCCGTGCCTGCTGCTCGTCGGCAGCCAGACGATTCGTGCGAGTATGCAGCTGGGGCGCAATTTCGGCAGCGAAGTGTTGGGACAGCGTCTCGAGCGCGACGCCCGCCGCGAGCTGTACGGCGAATTGCTCGGCAAGAGCATGGGGTTTCACGATATGCATGCCACCGGCGAAGTCATGGCGCGTGCCACCAACGACGTGCGCGAACTGGCGCTGATGATGGCGCCAGGACTCAACCTGGTCATCGGCTCGGGAATTTTTCTGATCATGCCCATCATTGTTGCCCCACGCTATCACCCGAGCCTGGTTGTCGTACCCGTCCTTTTTGCGCTGGGCTACCTGGTCTCCATGTGGTTCTATTTGCGCTCGCTGCGCCCGGTGACGGCCGCGGTGCGCAGCACTTTTGGTCGGATGAACGCCCGCCTCACCGAAGCGATTGAGGGGATCGAGACCGTCAAGGGTGCAGCGCAGGAGGAGCGCGAGATCGCTCGCTTCGAACAGAATGCCACGCACGTGCGCAACGCAATCGTCGCCCAAGCGCGTGTCGAGGCGCGCTTCCTGCCCCTCCTGCTGCTGGCGCTGGCGACCGGCGCAGCGTTCGGCCAGGCGCTCTACCTCTACGGCCAGGGCGTCATCACCGTCGGTACGCTGGCCGCATACATCGGCCTCATCTCGCTGTTTGACTTCCCGGTCTTCACGTCGCTGTTTGCCTACTCGCAGGTTGCCTCCGGCCTCTCCAGCGCGCGACGTATTCTGGAACTGGTGCGGGCGCAGGCTGTCGTTGATCGCAACGAAGCCGGCTACGCCGAACCGATGCGCGGCGCGCTGCGCTTCGACCACGTGCGCTTCCAGTACGACCTGGCGGGCGTCGACGAGGCTGCGCCGGCTCTGGTGGATGTCTCCTTCATGCTAGAGGCCGGCCAGACGTTGGCTCTGGTTGGCCAAACGGGGGCGGGCAAGAGTACGGTGGCCAAACTGATCAACCGCATCTATGACGTCAACGACGGCAGGATTACCGTCGACGGCGTCGACGTGCGCGAGTGGAACCTCGACACGCTGCGCCACCAGGTCTCGATTATCGAACAGGATATTTTTCTCTTCAGCCGTTCTATTGCTGAGAATATTGCCTTCGGCAAGCCGGACGCTACCCACGAAGAGATCGTGGCTGCGGCGCACGCAGCGCAGGCCCATGACTTCATCAGCAGCTTCCCGCAAGGCTACGACTCCGTCGTCGGCGAGCGCGGCGTGATGCTCTCCGGCGGGCAACGCCAGCGTATTGCGCTGGCCCGTGCTTTTCTCACCAACCCAGCGATTCTCATCCTCGACGATTCGACCAGCGCCATCGACAGTGCAACGGAGGATCAGATTCAGCGCGCCATCGAACGCGCCAGCGAAGGCCGCACGACCATTCTCATCACGCATCGCCTGTCCCAGATTCGCTGGGCCGACAAGATCGTCGTGTTGCGCAGGGGTGCCGTGGTCGCTATGGGCTCGCACGAGGAACTGCTGGCCCAATCGCAGGCCTATCGAGAGATCTTTGCTCGCCTCTGACCAGGCTTGCCCCCTGCCGCGCATGCCGTACGTCCCTGGCACGATGGAGGGGACTCTTGGGTTCCGATTGGGGGAATCCCGGTCTTGCAGTTCGGGTGCGCAGGCTAAAGAATGGGTCCGCTGGGTGGACGGTGAGCAAGATCGATTTGTAGGCGTAATTCCTCGTGCGCCTTGAGCAGGTTTTCACGGGTCCGATAAAAGGCTGCCTCAGAGAAATCCATGGTGCCGCTGTTGAGGACATCCAGCAGCAGGTCGACGACGCGCAGCACTTTTCCCTCGATCCCCTCAGTCGTCGTGCCGTAGACCGACTCCGGGATGAAGAAGACTGCCACAATGGTGAGCAGCCAGCCCCCGATCAGGACCGTGTACATCTGCTGGCTGACGCGAGCAGGCAGTATCAGCGCCATGAGCACCCAGATCACGGCCATGAGCGTGACGACCTGCCAACGTGCCACGGGGCGCGCGGCACCCAATGTCGCCAACTGTGGCGCAAGACGATCGTAGCGCCGAACGTGGGCCAGCCAGTGGTTGAAGCGGTGGCACTCTTTTAGATTGACACGGTGCTGGTCGTGATTGGCGAGGTCCGCAGCGTAGGCGGGCAGCGCTGCGGCGAGGTCGTAAAAGACTTTGCGATCGAGGGCCAGCGGTGCACCCGGCGGTGTGGCGCGCATGAACGTCTTTGAAAGGAGGTTTACCCCGGCCGGCTGATGAAGAGGGCGGCCACACACAACACGGTCGTCCAGAAGGCCGCCTTGACCATGGCGCCGCGCAGCGCATAGCCACGCTCCGGCGTCACGTCTGTGCGTGGGATGTCGGCATAGATGCCCATCGCCAGCGGCAGCGTGGCGAGCCCGCCTAGGTACCACAACGGCATACGTGTCAGAACCGTCACGGCCAGGATGCCGGCATAGGCTGTGAAGGTGATCGCTGCGTTCAAGTCGAGCGCGCGCGCGCTGCCCAGCACGACCGGCAGCGTCCGCTTGCCGATCAACCAGTCACGCCGCGCAGTGGCGAGATTCTGGCTCATGATCACCAGCGCAGCCAGCAGGGCAATCGGCAGACCAGCCGTGATCGGCAGCCAGCTCACCTGCGACGTCTGCGCATAATAGCCGGTGAGCAGGGCCAGCGGGCCAAAGGCTACGAAGATGCCGGTCTCGCCCAGGCCAAACCCCCGGTAGGCATAGTGCACCGGCGGCAATACTGCGCCGATCAGGATCAAAAAGCTGAAGGTGCCAAAAAAGAGCGCTGGCCAGCCGGTCAGCAAGGCAAGCCAGAACGCGCAGAGCGTCGCACCTGCAAACAGCAGCGCACCGACGTTGAGCAACAACGACGGCTGCCACTCCCCATGTTGTTGCAGCGCAAAGGGGGTGCCCGGCAGATCGGTGGCCGGCTTGGCGTCGGGGCGCCGGCTCTGTTCGTAATCCTGATAGGCCATGAGCGACTGAAAACCCAGGGCAGACGCAAAGATGGCCAGCAACGCAAAAGCCAGTGTGATCCAGTTGACGGCGCCTACTGTCCACGCACCCACTGCGCTGCCCACCACAGCCGGCAATGTGAGCGCCAAGGCAACATCAGGGCGCAGCACGCGAATCATGATGCCAGGCAGCGTGTGCTCGAGTCGGCGCTCGCTTTCACGGCGCAACCGCTGCAAGATAGATGGGGAACTCTCTGTGTAGGTCGCTTGATTCGTCATAGTTCACCGGTGGCCCCAACAGCGCCGAGCAGAATTGCACAACGATAGGTGGCCCTTCCTGCGCCGCTACCTGTAACGTTGCGCGCAACATAACACGCTTCACGGCCACTATATGATAACATTTCAATAGACTTGACGTCAAGGCGCCGTTGTCAACGCTAATCCAAAATTCTGACGCACACCCTTGTCAAGGAGGACTTCACGTTTTTGGGCACAAATGATCTCGCGTGATTTTTTTCTGCCATTGCCATGCGCACTTATCTCCGATAGAGCTTCCACAGCTCGAAGAGGGGTGTGCCGTCGCGCTGGACAAAGGTGCGTTCGAGGACGGGCGTCAGCCCCGCTTGGCCTGCCGCCGCCAGGAAGGATTCGCGCCGCCCGGCGAAGACTGTGGCGCCTTCGCTGTGCAACAGGTACACATTGTCCAGGTTCTCCAGAAAGGGCGCCACCCGCTCGGTGAATTCAGCGTCGGGCGCATCCGGCGAGGCGTAGCCGAAAATCTCAATGGGCGTGACCGTGCCTTGGCTCAGAAAGCGTACCGATGCATCGATTCCCCAGTCCAGCGCCAGCGGTGCACCCATGCCGTTGTAGCGTAGATGATAGGCCAGGTGATAGCTGGCGTCGGAGTGGTCGGCCAGCCCGCCGCTTTGAGCGAGTGCCCGGTGATAGAACACTGTGCCGGCTAGGTCGGTGGCGACCCAAACTGCCAAGACCGCGCCGATCGACAGCCGGCGGAGGGTCGGCCACGAGACTCTTCCCGCCTGGGTTGTCGTGTCGTGCCGGGCGCCGAAGCCACCGGCCAGCGCCAGCCCGGCGATCGCCAGCACGAGCGGCTGTAGCAGGGCGTAGTGGGTGATGAACAGATCGCTCACGGTGAAGAGACTGGCGCCAACCGCCAGGCCCAGCAGAGCGAGCGGCATGGCCAGTAGCCGCCAGTTGCAGGCCAGCCCGACGATCAGAACGATCAGTGCCAGCCACGGCGCCAGGCGATTGGCATGGACCCCGCCCAGATACCAGAACTGCTCGCCTGTCAGCAGCGTTCGCACCTGCCCGGCACGCACCACAAGATTGGCGCCAATGTCGCTGTTCTGTACGCCGTAATAGCTCTCGCCCAGATTGCCGCCGATGCTGGCCAGGGTGCCGCCCGTCTGCGCGTTGAACCAGATCAGCGGCAGCAGCGGCAGCAGAAAGGCGACCGGCAGCGCCACCAGGACGCGGCTGTCCAGCGCCGGCACCTCGCCGCCGCGCCGGCGGACGACCCACCACCAGCCTGCCGCCAGCAATGCAAAGGGGCCGATGATCCAGACCGCGAGCAATTTGGCGTAAAGCGCCAGCCCGGCTGCCAGCACTGCCCCTACCAGCGCCGATCGCAGGCCTGTGCGCAGCCAGCGCACACCCAGCCACAGACATAGAAAGACAAAGATTTGGGTGAGATTGGTGACGAAAATACCTTGCCGGCTCCAGAAGACGAAACTGGCAGAGACGGCCAGCAGCGAGACGGCCAGCAGCCCGGCCGGCGCAATCGGCGCATGAGCCGGCGGCTCAGCACAGTGCACCCGCCGACTTTGCTGTCGGGCAAGCGCCAGCGCAACCCACTCGGAGATGCTGCGCTCGACCAGCAACAGCACGAGCAGCCCGCACAGGACGGGCAGGACACGCAGGTTGGGCACGCCCACACCGGTGAAGGCGAGAAAAGGCACCGCCAGATAGACGTTCAGCGCGCCGATGTAGTCCTGCACCATGACTGGAAACGTGCGACCCGCCAGCCGGATGCCCGCCTCACGAAACGCAGTGATGGGCGCCCCAGCCACGATTTCCAGCGCGTTGAGGCCGGCCTCGCGCGCTTCATCGTAATGCAGGCCGGGCAGTCCCAGTTGGTAGAGCGCAAGCCCAAGGTAACAAAGCAGCGCAACGATCAGCCAGAGGCGGCGTAGCGTCATCCACGGATCCGGTCATTCAGCAACGAGAAAGACTTCGCTGACCATGCTCTGATAGTTCCAACCGCTGGAGTAGATGCGGATCGAGTCGATGTGGGCCGGCCGTGTCTCCTTGAGCACTTCCATCAGATCGGGCGAGCGAAAGGTGTACCAGTTGAAGGGAGGGATCTTTTCGCCGTTGACGATTTTCCAATTCTCGTTCTCAGGGTCTCGGTAGTAGAAGCCATGCCCCCAGGTCAGCTGTTTGCCGTAGACGTCGGTATAGGTGATCTCCACGCGCAGCGGGTACTCAGACGAAAGATAGCCGGCGCCGGACAGGCTCTGGAAGAGTAGCTTGACGTCCAGTTGCAGATAAAGCGTGTCGTAGACGTTGACATCCTTGCCGATGATCTGGCGGATGCCCACTTCTGTCGGCACGTTGTCTTCACCTTGGCGCACGAAGTAAGCGACACGGCGCCCGTCGCGTTCCATGATGCTCACCTTGCCGGGCGTCACGTTCTCAGCCACAACATAGCTGTCCCACGTATCTTTCATGGACTCGGTGAAGTTGCCGTTGCGCAGCAGGTTCTGCGCGGCCGGCAGTGCCTCGCCCGCCAGCGCATCGGCTGTCAGCCACGCGCGCCGGCCGGCCGCCACCGTGAGCGCCGGCGCGTCCACTTTGCTCAGCGTTGCCTTGCCGGCGCTCACGGTGATGTCGGTCTGCCCCTCTGTCACCGCAATCTGATAGCTGCCGGCCTCCAGGTCGATGTCACCGTGGGGGGTCGTGATGCGCACAGCCAGCGGACGTTGCTCGCTGCTGTTCGTGAAAATGCGCGCCTGCCCTTTGTCCAGTGCCAGTACGGCCTGGTAGGGGCTTTCGCTCAGCTCGAACAGGGGGCTGCGCATGCGGTTGATGCGCAGGCGCGTGCCGGAAAAGATCTGTACGCTGCCCAGCGCCTGATCACTGCCCGGCTCATTGATGATGCGCACTGTCGCCTGTGTCGGACTGTCGCCCGCCTCTATAGTGCTGCCCTCGCTGATGTCATCGCGCAACTCGGTGATCGCAATCGGCTCGACCGAGCCGGGCAGGTAGAGCAACGTCGTCCCCTGCGCAGGATCGAGCACGGCTGTCTGTTTCACGGTCACCACCTCGATGGCGTAGCGAATCGAAAGCGGCACGAGGATCAACAGCGCCATGAACACGGCAAAACTGGCGATCAGTACCGTCCATGCCAGCCGCTCCGGATTCTCCTGGATGCGGCGCCGGCTCTGATCGGGCCAGGCTGTCTCAGGAACCGCAGCTTGCGTCACGTCAGAGCTCATGCGGCTGTGCCACCTTCTGTGCTATCGGTCTCGCCGGCGGCTGCGGTTCTCTGCGCAGCCTGCAAGATGGCGCTCAGTCGCACGATCCAGTGGCGCGCGTCGCGATCCGCCGGATCGACGATCAGCGCTTGCTCGAAGGATTCGATGGCACGTTCGAGTTCGCCTCGTTCCTTGTAGATCAGGCCGAGGCTGTAGTGGACGTTGGG
>CAIRNL010000301.1 GCA_903879975.1 uncultured Chloroflexota bacterium
AGGAGCATTAAAAAGGAAAGGATCCACTTGCCGACAGGCGGGAAGTGAGCGTAGTTGTCGATCGCACCTACCTCACCGAGCCCCGGCCCCACATTGCCCAGTGTAGCCGCCACTGCGCCAAACGAGGTCGCCACATCATAGCCCATGGCTGCGATCAGGAGGGTGCCGCCGGCAAAGATAAGAATATAGAGCACAAAGAAGCTCAGCACGTTCATCACCACATCGCGCGGGATGGTCTGCTGGCGGACACGCACCGGGACGACCGCATACGGATGGAGCAAGCGGCTGAACTCGACCAGGACGAACTTCAGCAGCAGGTAGATGCGCAACACTTTGATACCGCCCCCCGTCGAGCCGGCCGAGCCACCCACAAACATGAGCAGGAAGAGTATCAGCTGTGAGAATATAGGCCACTGCTCGTAGTCTACCGTGATGAAGCCAGTCGTCGTCTGCATCGAAACAACCTGAAAGAGGGTCTCGCGCACGGCTGGTTCACCGAAGTCATGCCAGACGCCAGCATTGGCGATGTAGATCAACGCCGAGGCCAGGCCAATAATCGTTACGTAGACGAGAAACTCGCGGTCACTGCCATAAATTTTCCAACCGTGAAAAATGAAGCGATAGTGCAGGGCGAAATTGGCGCCGGCCAGAAACATGAAAACGATGATGACCCATTGCACGAAAGGGCTAGGGAAAGCGGCGATGCTGGCATTCTTGTTGGAGAAACCGCCAGTCGCCATGGTACCAAAGGTCTGACAGAGTGCATCGAAGAGGCTGAGGCCACCGATCATGAGCAACACGGTCTCGGCCACAGAGAGAAAAATGTAGACAGCCCACAGAACTTTCGCCGTTTGCGTCACACGCGGGGTGAGTTTATCGGCGACTGGGCCAGGCACCTCAGCCTTAAACAGTTGCATACCACCGACGCCGAGAAAGGGCAGAATGGCCAGCGAAAGTAGGATAATGCCCATGCCGCCCAACCAATGAGTAAAACTGCGCCAGAAGAGGATGCCGGACGGGACTGCCTCAATATCGGTCAAGATCGTTGCCCCCGTTGTCGTGAACCCGGACATCGTCTCAAAGAATGCATCAGTGTAAGAGGGCACTGAGCCAGAAAAGACAAAAGGCAGCGCACCAAAGGCGGATGCAAGCAGCCAGCCAAAGGTCACGATCGCAAACCCCTCGCGCACACGCAGGTCGCGCACCAGACTGGTGCTGCGTGCCATGATCAAACCGGATGCGGCTGTGATACCGGCCGCTGCCAGGAGCGCGGTGTGGTCTCTGGAATCATGGCTGAGTGCGAACGGAAGCGGGATCAACATGGCCCCAGCCAGAAAAAGCAGGAGCCACCCTAAGACGTGAATAACGCCACGCAGGTCCATAGTGGTCCAATCTGGGTGGTGGGGGGGCAACAAAAGCTTGTGAAAGTATAATGGCATCGAGCACTTGCACCAATTTGTAGGCGGATCGTAGATACGACGCCTGTTGAGCGGCTGCAGGCAGGGGAAGAGTAGCATTGTGCATACAGCTTCTGGGCAGCGTGCCCGTTTGCACCTTTGCGCACCGCTCTGCTACGATGCGCGACCTATGAAGAAATGCATGAACGCTGGCGGATACACAATCCGTTTGCAACCTTTTTCCCTAGTGATTCTTCTTGTCCTGGTCTTCGTCGCCGCACCCGTATCCGCCCAGGATAGCGCTCCTGCCAGTGTGCTGGCGCCAGAAGCTGCCCAGATTCTGGCAGATGTCAACCAGGCGCGGCTCGACAACGGGCTGCCTGCGCTTGCGCTCCATCCGGCATTAGTGCAGGCCGCGCAGGCACACGTCGACGACATTATCGCCAACGGCAACTGGGGACACTACGGCAGCGACGGCAGCAATGTACAGATGCGCACGGCACGCGCCGGGTATGGCAGCAGTTGGGTCAGCGAGAATTGGGTCGCCGTTTCGTCCACCGAGCAGGCAATCGTCTGGTGGATGAATGACTGGATTCACCGGGTCAATATTCTCTCCGCGCACTGGGATGAGATCGGGGTGGGCGCCGGTATTGCTCCAAACGGCTACTGGATCTTCGTGACCGACTTCGGCAACAGCGACGGGAGTGCGCCCCGGCCTGTTTCTTCACCGACCGATCTCACCCCGAATAGTAGCTTGGAAGTAGCGGTCGTTCCACTTGGTGGTATGGATTACACCATCGTACCCGGTGATACATTGCTCGGGATTGCCATCAGACATGGACTCGACTGGCAGGACATTGCCATTGCCAACCATATGGACGAGGGCGATCTGCTGCAAGTTGGTGGCACGCTGCGCCTTCCCGCCGTCGACGGCACCGGCAAGCCTATCAGCAGGATCCCCGTCGAGGGTATCGCCAGCGCCGGCAAACAGCGCTACACCATCGCCGCCGGCGATACCCTCTCGACCATCGCACTGCGCTACGATGTGACCTGGCAAGAGATCGCAGCAGTCAACGGCATGGGCGAAA
>CAIRNL010000302.1 GCA_903879975.1 uncultured Chloroflexota bacterium
CCAGCAGTGTTTGTTGCAATTGTGTGCGCACGAACGCCGGGTAATGGACTATGAGATACAGGTACATACAGTATCTGGTCGCACGCTATGGCTGCTTCTTTCAGCGATTCCCATCGAATTTGACGGAGAGTCCGCTATCTTCAGTATCTTCAAAGATATCAGTGAACGCCGCGCCATCGAGCAACAATTGCGCGACAGCGAGCGCCGTTACCGCCTGCTTGCTGAGAATGTTTCAGATGTGATTTGGATGCTTGATTTCGACCAGCGGGTGGTCTACTGCAGCCCTTCGGTGGTAGGGTTGACCGGCTTCAGCGTCGACGAGACCAAGCGGGCGGCAGTGAAGGACTTCGTCACCCCCGCCTCACAGCCACATCTCCTGGACGCCGTACAGAACCTGATGTCCGCTATGGAGCAGGGGATTCAACTGCCTACGATGACGCTTGAGGTTGAGGTTTGGCGCAAGGGAGGAGGCACGGTCTGGACCGACATGTCATTGCGGATCATGTATGACGGCGCCGAAGCCATCGGTCTCCTGGGTGTTACGCGCGATATTTCGGTGCGGCGAGCGGCGCAGGCCGCTATGCGCGAAGCAAAAGAGGCAGCTGAAGCCGCCACCCATGCCAAGAGCGAGTTTCTGGCCAATATGAGCCATGAAATTCGTACGCCCATGAACGCAGTCATCGGCATGACAGGCCTGCTGCTGGGCACCACTCTGAATGCAGAACAGCGCGAATTTGCTGAGACCGTGCGCAACAGTGGCGAGACACTGTTGGCAATTATTAACGATGTTCTTGATTTCTCGAAGATCGAGTCTGGCAAGATGGAACTGACACAGCATCCCTTTGACCTGCTGCTCTGCCTGGAATCTGCGCTCGATCTGGTCACCGTGCAGGCAAACCAGAAAGGGCTGGAATTGACCTATGCGGTCAGCGGTGATGTGCCGTCCCACGTGGTCGGCGACGATATACGCTTGCGACAGGTGCTCGTCAACTTGCTTTCCAATGCCATCAAGTTCACCAATCGTGGCGAAGTCAACTTGCGCGTACAAGTTGAATCGATTGGCCCAGCCGGTGCATGCTGTCATCGCTGTACTCCCGATGAGTCGGCTTGCGAACTCGCCTTGCACTTCGAAGTGCAGGATACGGGCATCGGTGTCCCCCGGGATCGCCAGTCCCGTCTGTTCAACTCGTTCAGCCAGGTCGATTCGTCCACGACGCGCCGTTATGGCGGCACCGGGTTGGGGCTGGCTATTTCGCGTCGCCTGGTCGAGATGATGGGTGGCACGATCTGGCTGGAGAGCGTTGGAATTCCGGGCCGTGGGACAACCTTCCACGTGCGACTGACACTGCCTTGTGCGGTTGCGCAGGGTAGCGACAGAGTCGGTGCACGCACGGCAACGCTAGCTGTCAGGCGCGTGCTCGTCGTTGACGATAATGCCACGAATCTGCAGATTCTTTTGTACCAGCTACGCCAGTGGGGGCTTGAGGTCCGTTCTGCCCGTTCAGGGGCAGAGGCGTTGGCAATTCTGGCTGGTGAGCCTGCGTTCGACGTCATCCTCCTCGACCTGCAGATGCCGGACATGGACGGCATCGGGCTGGCTATGGAGATTTGCCACCGGTGGCCAGAGAATGCGACACGCAGGGTGTTACTTACCTCGATGGACTATGACACAAAGGAGAGTTTGCGCGCCGGCATTTCTGCCCACCTTTACAAGCCGGTGAAGCCTGCCGCGCTCTATGAACTCCTCTGCCAACTTGGTGACGAGCAACGCAGTATCCTCAGTGACAGTTCCACCGTGACGTGGGATTCTACAACAGCCAGACGGCGACCGTTGCGGATTCTTGCCGTAGAGGACAATCTGGTCAATCAGAAGGTCATCCAGGCGTTGCTGGGACGCTTTGGATACCGTGTAGACCTTGCTAGTGACGGGATACAGGCTGTGGCAGCCGTGCGGCGCCAGCGTTACGATGTCGTGTTGATGGATGTTCAGATGCCGGAACTGGATGGCGTCGAAGCAACACTGATGATTCGTACCGAACTGCCCCCCGACCGCCAGCCTTACATCATTGCGATTACTGCCAATGCTTTTGATGACCAACGTCGTATTTACCTGGAGAGCGGTATGAACGACTACCTCAGTAAGCCGGTGCGGACTGACAAGCTACTGGCTGCACTCGAGCGTGTGCCCCCAACCGTTCTCTCGATATGAGCGAGGGTGCCTACTCGGTGTCGTTTCAGCGTAGCGCCTGGCTCATTGGATGCATTCAGGCTTTTGACGAAATGGTCTAGCTAGGGTAGCATTGAATAGGTTGATGTTTGCCCCGTTTGACGAATCCGTATTGAGCCTGAATCATCTGCTCATCCAGAGATTGCTAGACAGCCCAATGACTCGCTCGCACCCTGTTTCTCGGCCGAGTGTCGCCTTTCAGCCGCAGACGCGCAACCAGTTCTATGCTGGGATTGTTGCTGTTGCGGATATGTTGGCGACGACCCTGGGGCCAACCGGTGGCCCAGTTCTTTCTTATGATAGCACGCGCAAGAAGGTCGAGGCGATCGATGACGCAGCCACGACGCTGCGTCGCATGATTAGCCTGGGCCGGCCCGACCTGGACATTGGTGCCATGCTTGTGCGCGGTATGGTGTGGCAGCTGGAGCAGCGTGTCGGCGATGGTGGCACTGCAGCTGTCTTGCTGATGCGTGCCCTCGTCGAAGAGGGTATGCGCCAGATTACGGCCGGCGCCAACGCCATGCGCCTGGTCGATGGCATCCGACGTGGTGCCGATATTGCACATGACGCCTTGCGCAGCCAAGCGCGCCAGGTGACAGGTGAGCGTGGCCTGGCTACGGTTGCGCGCACAGTGATCCAGGACGACGATCTCGCTGCAGTACTAGGTGAGATGAGCTATTTACTCGGGGCGGACGGCCACCTGCAAGTCGAATCCTATGTCGCTCCTTACCTGGAGCGGCAGTATATTGGCGGCGCACACTACGGTGCAAAGATCGCCAGCATGTATTTCTACACGGAACCCGAACGCCATCGCTCTGTGCTCTCGTCGCCTGCCGTGGCTGTGCTGGATAAAGGAGTCACCGAGGCTGAACAGGCGGTGGCGTTGCTCGAGGCCACCGTCAAAGCCGGACGCAAGGCACTGCTCGTTGTTGCGCCCGATTTCAGTGGTGCCGGCCTCAATTTGCTGGTCGCCAATCACGCCCAGCCTGAAGAGAAACGCAAAGTAGCCGTACTCGCTGTCACGCTTACTGCAGTGGGTGATGAACGACGGCTGGCCCTGCAGGACATTGCGCTCATGACTGGTGGGGTCATTTTGGGCGAGATCGGCCAACGCCAGGCGCGTTCTGCCGAGGCGGAGGACTTGGGACGCGCCACACGTGCCGAGTTCGCAGATAAGGGTCTCGTCCTCACCATGGATGCGAGCCGACGCGCGCCGGTGCAGGAACAGATCGCCGCGCTCAGTAACCGGCTGGCTGTCATATCTCACGACGACGAAGAGCGCCCCATACTCACCAAGCGTCTTGGCGCGCTGAGCGGTGGCATTGGGGTGCTTAAAATTGGCGCTCATCATCCGCCAGCGCGCGAACTGCGCCGTGCCCAGGCTGAGCGCGCCTGGAAAGTGCTTTCCGCTGTGCAGCGCGGCGGCGTGGTAGCCGGTGGCGGTGCAGCTCTGCTCCATGCCCGTGCTGCGGTGCTGGATGCCGTACAAGCGATTGCTGACCCGGATGTCGCGCTGGGCACGCGCGTGCTTGCTGCCGCGTTGGCGGCCCCGCAGCGTCAGATTCTACAGAATGCAACGGTCTCAGCGCCAGCTGTTTATATGCAACGCCTCGTCGATGCTGGCCCTGCTGCTGCCTATGATGTCTTTACCGGCCAGATCGTCGATGCGCACGCCCATGGCTTGCTGGATGCTGCCGATGTCGTTGCCGCTGTGCTGCGTTCGGCTGCGAGCGGCGCCACAATGATGTTGAGTACCGATGCTATCGTTTATCATCGCAAGCCGCAACAGAGCTTGACACCTTGAGTAGACCCATGCCAATAGTTCTCTCTTTATCCCAAATGGATGAAACCTTGTGGGCGCTTGGCCCGGAGGGATTGTTTCAACTGATCGATGGCGACCTCGTTGCCGTTCCACAGCCCGATGTGCAGCCGGCCTGCTGCCTGGCTGTCGGCGAGCGCCTGCTGGTCGGTGGTGCAACGCATGGCGTGGCCTACACCGGCAGTGACGGTGCGTGGCAGGCAAGCTGGATGGATGGTGTGCAGGCTTCAGTTGTGTGCCTTGCTGCAGACCCCAACCAGGCACATAGCGGCGTCGTGTTGGCCGGCAGCGCCGGTGGCGGGATCTTGCGAACGACTAACCGTGGCCGCCACTGGAGCGTCTGCAATTTTGGTCTCTTCAACTTCGACGTGTTGTGTATGGCCTGGGCTCCATCCCAGCCAGCCGGCTATTGGCCACCGTTGCAGGCTGTCTTTGCCGGCACTGAGGGTGGCGTCTATCGCTCGCCAAATGGCGGCCGTGGTTGGAAGCAGAGCGCTGGCCTCAGCGCACCGGTCATTTCGCTGGCACTTGCCCACGACTTTCATGGCAGCGGTGTGGTGCTGGCCGGGACGGAAGGTGCGGGTCTATGGCGCTCGAAGGATGGCGGCTTCAGCTTTGTCCCTGTGCCTGGCGCGCCGGAGGTCGTCAACGCGCTGGTTGCCTGGGCCGAGGGTTGGCTGCTCAGCGACGCTGAAGGTATCTGGCGCTCAGCCGATGGCATGACGTGGTCGCGCGTAGATGGCATCGGGCCGGCGTTGACATTGTTGTCTACGCCAGACGGCCTGCTCGCCGGTGGCATGGACGGTATCTTCTGGGTTGATAAGCGTTGAGTAGCAAGAGCCATGGTATGCCCGTTTTGTCTGTTTGCGCTTGCCCCTCGCGTTTCGCACGAACTTCCCTGAACTATTATTTCTCCTGACGTTTAGCTGTGGAGCCTGTCTAAGTTAAGTTGGCAGGCTGAGCTATTGAGAGTGACCCGGATCTCGGGCTCGGTGCTGCATCGCACCGGCTATCACACCGGCATGATCAGCCCTTTCTCCAACCGCCACACTGCCTACCAGATATACGATGGATACTGGTCGGTCACGACGCCGGCTCAGTCTGTTGCTTTTGAAGCAACGGCAATACACGCATGCCGATCAACTGGATGGACTGCAGGAGCTGTTCATGTGATAGATCGGCGTTGTCCATCTGAAATGTGAACCTGGAAATGCCGCCCAGTGCCTCACTATGACGAAGAATTTTCGCAGCGACCGCTTCCGGACTTCCCACCAGCAGTGCGCCTTGTGGCCCATTCTGAGCATCGAAGCGAGGACGGTTCACTGGCGGCCAGCCACGCTCTTTCCCAATCCGGTTAAACATCTCCGCATAACCTGGATAATAGGCTTCCACTGCATCGTGTGTATTTTCGGCCACATATCCAAGCGAGTGCAGTCCTACTTTGAGTTGATCAGGCGGGTGCCCTGCCTTTACCCACTCCTGCCTGTAGAGATCGACCAAAGGTCGAAAACGGTGTGTTTCACCACCAATGACGGCAACCATGAGGGGCAACCCGAGTTGTCCCGCCCGGGCAAACGACTCCGGTGTGCCGCCGACGCCCAGCCAGATCGGCAACAGAGGCTGCAGTGCTCTTGGATAGATGGCTTGTTCTTTGAGTTCAGGTCGAAATCTGCCCGACCAAGTGATAGATTCACCTGCGCGAATCTTGAGCAAGAGATCCAGTTTTTCAGCAAAGAGCGCGTCATAGTCGCGGAGATCCAGGCCGAAGAGCGGAAAGGAGTCGATAAATGAGCCGCGTCCAACAACGATCTCCGCACGCCCCTGCGAGACCAGGTCCAGCGTGGCAAAGTTTTGGAATACCCTGACCGGGTCGGCTGCGCTGAGTACGGTCACAGCACTGGTAAGACGAATGCGTTTCGTGCGTGCGGCGGCCGCAGCCAAAATAACGGTCGGTGCAGAGTCCAGGAACTCTTTTCGATAGTGTTCCCCAATGCCGAAAACATTCAGTCCGACTTGATCGGCGTACTCCATTCTGTCCAGTAGTTGCCCCAACGCCTTGCTGCTTTGCCGCGCATCATACGCATTGCTGCTCTGTTCCGTAGCTGCAAAACTGTCGATGCCAATCTCCAATGGCGCTCCCCCCTTTGTTTGAGATTGTGAAGCTGCACCGGTTGCCATTCACGGTCTCTCTACCGTTGCTGAGTCCTCTGGCTCGTATTGAGCTTCCCACATTGCTGCGATTGGAAACTTTTTCACTGCAATCGGGCACGGACCAATACGAAACGGCCATGGTCTACAAAGACCGCTGTCAATAGCAGGAGAACGTTCACCACAAGCGCCGGTTGTACCGTCCCCTAACGTTGCTCAGCGAGCGGGGAACCACCAAACAGCTCCTCCGCGCCGCATCCATGCCGACGTGTAGGTACAGATCTGGGACCATTTGCTGGACGGATGGCGTGGCAAGCGACGCAGCTGCGTCCTGCGCCTTGTCCTGCTGCTCTCATCAGGCGCGTTGTCCTGCTAACGCCAGCGGTGGTTGCTGCCCGTTGCCTGGCTGTGACGCCTGAACGACCTGTTCCTGCCGTTTGAACTGGCTCATATACAGCTCGTAGTAAAAACCTTGCTTCGCCAGCAGTTCTTCGTGCGTGCCGCGCTCGACAATTTCGCCCTTGACCAGTACTAGCACCTGGTCGGCGTTGCGGATCGTACTCAGACGATGGGCAATGACGAAACTCGTGCGCCCGGCCAGCAACTGGTCCAGTGCAGCCTGGATCTGTCGTTCTGTGCGTGTGTCGACGCTGCTGGTCGCTTCATCAAGGATTAGCAGCCTAGGGTCAGAGAGCGCGGCTCGTGCGATCGAGAGCAACTGGCGCTGTCCTTGGCTCAGCCCTGCGCCACGCTCGCCCAGCACCGTATTGTAGCCGTCCGGCAGCCGTTCAATGAAGTCGTGGGCGCGTGCCAGTTTCGCTGACTCGATGACTTCAGCTTCGGTGGCGTTGGGCCGTCCGTAGCGGATGTTGTTCGTCACGCTGTCGCTGAAGAGGAACGAGTCTTGCAGCACGACGCCGATCTGGCGACGCAGGCTGTCCAATGTCACATCGCGTACGTCGATGCCGTCGAGGGTCACGTGGCCGCTTGTTACATCGTAGAAGCGCGGCAGCAAGTTGACCAGTGTCGTTTTGCCCGCCCCTGTCGGACCCACGATTGCGATGGTCTGACCAGGTTCTGCCACTAGTTCGATCTGCCTCAGAACGGAATCTCCCTGCTTGTATTCCGCCCACACATCTTTGAAGACAACCTTGCCCTGGAGCGGTGGCATTGGCCTGGCGCCGAACTTTTCTACGATTTCCGGCTGTTCGTCGAGTAGGTCGAAGATACGCTCGGCACCGGCAATCGCGCTCTGGATGTTTGTCCACAACACGGCGATCTGGGCGATGGGCTGATTGAAGCGCTGTACATAGCCGATGAATGCGACAATTAAACCCAGCGTCACCGTCGATCCGCCCAGTGTCTGTCCTTGCAGCATAAAGATGCCGCCAACGCCGGCCACGACGGCGATGGCAGCGTAGCCAAATGCCTCCAGTGAAGGTGCCAACGCCGAGGTGTACGCTACAGCGCGCACATTGGCGTCGCGATTGGCAGCGTTGCTGGTGCGGAAGGCCTCGATATTAGTCTCCTCGCGTGAGAACGCCTGTACTTCGCGCACACCAGAGATGCTTTCCTCCAACTCTGCGTTGACATTACCGATCTCCTGACGTGTGACACGGAAGGCTTTGCGCGCCTGGCTGCTGAACCACAGCGTTGCAACTGCCATGAACGGAACCACGGCCAGGCTCAGCAGAGCATAGGCCCAGTTGAATTGCAGCATATTCCAGGCGGTCCAGCTCAGCAGCAGCACACCGCTCAAAACCTGCACTAGGGCAAAGCTGATCGCCTGTTGTAAAGTACTGGTGTCGTTGGTGATGCGGCTCATGAGATCGCCGCTCTCGTTGCGACTGTAGTAGCTCAGCGACAGCTTGTGTAGATGCGCGAAGACCTGTTCTTGGATGTTGCGCAAAACATGCTGACCAGCCCAGCTCATCAGATAGAACATCACACCACCGGTCACGGCACCGAGAACAAAGATGGCTACGATCCCCAATACGAGGCGTCCTAAGCCTGCCACGTACTCACTCGTCGGCGATCCAGACGGCACCGTGCCAAACCAGCAACTGAAATCGCTTTGGGAAGGCGGCGTTGTGGCAGCTTCTGGTCTCGGTCCCTGATCTGCTTGCTGCGCACTGCCTGTGGTGGTTACCTCTGCAGTGACGGCTGGGATGAGATAGCAGTCGACCGCCTGTCCGAACAAGGCCGGAGTAACCACCTGTACCCAGGCATTGACGATCATCAGCGCAAATACCCCCAGGAGTGCAAACCAGAATGGACGGAAGTATCCGGTCAGGCGGCGCAATGTCTTAGCGACGCTGCGCGGCTTGCTGACTTCTTGTTCCAGTAGGCCGCGTGGTCCGCCCATCATAGTGTCACCTCCAGTGCTTCTTCAGCCGTCACCATCTGTGCTGCAGCAGGGTCTTCCACAAGCTGGCTGCGATAGATGTCGGCATAGACGGGGCTGTTTTCGATCAGGTCGGCATGCCCGCCCTGTGCCACAATCCTCCCTCTGTCCAGCACGATGATATTGTCGGCGGTCAGTACGGTACTGATGCGTTGCGCAATCACAAAGCTGGTGCGCCCTTCCATCAGCCGGTCTAGCGCGTTCTGAATCAATACCTCGGTCTGCACATCGACCGCACTGGTCGAATCGTCTAGGATCAGGATGCGTGGGTTGAGCAGGAGGGCACGCGCAATGGCGATCCGTTGCTTTTGACCGCCGCTCAAGGTGGTGCCGCGCTCGCCTACCGATGTGGCATATCCTTCCGGGAAGCCACTGATGAAGTCATGTGCTGCAGCTGCCTGGGCAGCTGCAACCACTTCGTCGTCAGTGGCTTCCGGCCGGCCAAAAGCGATATTGTCGCGGATCGTGCCGGTGAATAGATTGGTTTCCTGCAGCACAATGCCGATCTGCCGGCGCAGCGAGTCAATCGTCACGCTGCGTATGTCAGTGCCGTCGATGAGGATACGCCCATTGCTGACATCATAGAAGCGCGGGATCAAGTTGATGACGCTGCTTTTGCCACTACCCGTAGCGCCCAAGATCGCAACGGTCTGCCCTGGTTCAGCCTGGAAGCTCACGTTGTCGAGGACAAGGTCTGTACTGCCAAAGTAGCGGAAGGAGACAGCGTCGAAAGTTACGGCGCCATCAATTGGCAACAGCGGCTTCGCATTGGGGCTGTCTATGACTTCGTTCTGCGCGTCGAGAATCTCGAAGACGCGATCCGCGCTCGCAGCGGCCTGACTCATCTGCGAGATAATAAAACCGAGCTGCCCGAGCGGGAAAAAGACAAAGACCAGGTAGAGACTGAACTTTTGCCATTCTCCGATCGTCAGCGTGTTGGCGATGATCTCGTTGCCGCCGAAGTAGAGCACCGCTGCCTGGCCAAGATTGGCGATCAGAAAGATGACAGGGAAGAGAAAGCTGAAGATGCGGGCCACGGTGATCTGTTGATTCATCAATGCAGTGGCGGCCGTTGCGAAACGCTTCTGTTCGCCAGGCTCCGTAGCGAAGGCCTTGACGACTTTGATACCAGCAAGGTTTTCCTGCAGAATCGTGTTCAGTGTCGAAAGTCTCTGCTGAACCTCAATGAAGAGCGGCTGTGCCACCGCGCCGAAAATCATGAACATCGCCATGGCAACCGGCAGGATTGGCAGAATGACCAGCGTCAACTGCAGGTTTGTGAAGAGCAGCATGGCCAGCGCACCGGTCAGTAGCACCAGTGCTTGCACCGCTAACAACAGGCCCTGGCCAATGAAAAGACGCACCTTTTCGACATCATCTGTGGCACGGATCATCAATTGGCCGGTGCGGTTGCGATCATGGTAGCTGAAGGAGAGCCGCTGGATCTTGGCAAAAAGTTCGTTGCGGAAGTCGAAAGCGACATTCTGCCCCGCCTTTTCCGACATATACGACTGGGCAAAGGCGAAGAACCCGCGCACCACGGACAGTACCAGGATGAACGCAATCGCCCAGTAGAGCGGGGCCAGTGGATTCGCCAGGATGCTGTTCAACTCCTCCGTGGTCATGCCGACCTGGCTGATGACCGCATTTTGCGTCTGTGCCGGTTGGCTGACAAGTTGTTGTGCCATCATGCCACGCGTTACAGCGTCGAGAATGTTCTGGACCAACTGCGGCACGAGCAGCTGCGCACCCGTGCTCAGGAAGAGCGCAGCATAGGCCGCCAGGGTGATGCCCCGATAATGTCGCAGGTAGCGGATCGCCCTGCCCAGATTCTTGAAGCTAGGTTTTTTCCGCTTTGGGTGCTTTGCCTCTTCTACCACACCTCCCCCTTTCCGCCCACGTCAACCGTGACCGTTGTGTTTCTGATTCGCCGCACCACTTCCCGCAAATCAGTTTTTTCCTAGCTGCGCTGGATACGTAGATTCGCACTGCAGTGCACTGTGCAGCTTGCCGAGTAGCCCAATCAATTGTTCGCTCTCCAGCGGCGTCAGGCAGGCGATCAGATCATTGAGACGCTGTACATGGCCCGGAGTACAGCTCTGCACGACTGCGCGCCCCTGCTCTGTCAATCGA
>CAIRNL010000303.1 GCA_903879975.1 uncultured Chloroflexota bacterium
GCAGCGCGCTCCAATGCCGCCTTCATCTGTCTCAACCCCTCTTCCAGGATCACGCGCGGCGTGCCAAAATTCAACCGTACAAACCCCTCGCCCCCTTCACCAAACCAGACCCCTTCATTCACGGCGACTTTGGCATCACGCAGGAAGAATTCGGATGGCTTGTCGCCAATGCCAACGTTCCGGCAGTCCAGCCACAGCAGATAGGTCGCTTCGGGGCAGGTGACGTTGATCCCCGCCATCTCCGTTTCGATGAACTGGATGGCAAAGTCGCGGTTGGCCGTCAAGTAGGCGCGCAGGGCGAGCAGCCAGTCGTCGCAGTGCGCATAAGCTGTTTCGGCCGCGACCATGCCCAGGATGTTGACGTGTGGCACGATGCCGGCCATGGCCTGTTCAACCTGCCGGCGCAGCGCTGGGTTCTGTACAAAGGCCAGGCTGGCGCCCAGCCCGGGAATATTGAAGGTCTTACTCGGTGCCAGCAACGTGATCGTGCGCTGTGCCACCGCCGGCGACAGGCTGGCAATCGGGATATGACGCGTCTCACCCAGCAGCAAGTCACAGTGAATCTCGTCGGAGCAGATGATGAGATCGTGCTGTTCGCAAAACGCAGCGATCTGTGTCAACTCATCGTGGGTGAAGGCGCGCCCCACCGGGTTTTGCGGATTGCAGAGCAGGAAGAGCCGCGTGTCAGCGGCAATCACTTCCTCAAGACCTTCCATGTTGATCCCGTAGTGCAGGCGCCGCCCGGCAACTGCCGTTCGCAGAGGCGCAGCAAGGAGCCGGCGTTGCTGGTTGACCGGCGCAGTCAGAAACGGACCGTACACCGGCGTATTGGTCAGCACGCTGTCGCCTGGATTGCCCACGGCCTTGCTCACGATGTTGAGGCCGCTGACCAGACCCGGAAGCATGATGATACTTTCCGGCTCGATTGTCCAGCCGTAGAGGCGCTGCATGCGCTCCACCAACGTGGCCTTCAATGCCGATGAATCCGTGCCATAGCCGAAGACCCCCTGCTGCACGCGCGCCGCCAACGCGTCAATGATCGGCTGCGGCGAGCGAAAATCCATGTCCGCCACCCACATCGGCAGGACATCCTCACCAAACCACGACCACTTGCCGCTGTCCGTGCCCCGCCGTTCGATAGGTGTGTCAAAATTAAATGACATATTAATATCCTGTTGCAGAAATCGAGAGGGAAAAGCAAGACGAAATACACGACAGACACCCTGCCGGGCAACGGGAAATTCGGCTACGTCACCCCATCGCGGGCGACATTGTCCGTCTGCCGCAGCTCTGTCTCTTGCCCTGCCGCCATTTCGTCGTAGCGCAGATGCTTGCGCTTCCGCGGGCCGGTACGATAGGCCGCACGTGCCATGGCCGTCGTCGCAATCGGCGCTGTTGCAAAGACCAGCGCGATCAGCGCAAGCATGCGCAGCATCAAGAACTCGTCATAAAAGTAGAGCCCGGCCGCCAGCAGCAGGCCGCTGACACCGACAGTCGAGGCTTTGCCGGCGGCGTGCATGCGCGCAAAAACATCCGGCAGGCGCACGATGCCGATCGCACTGATCAGCATGAAGATACAGCCGGCGAGAATCAAGGCGACGATTACAATCTCTCTGAGCGTCATGCAAGTCTATTCCTCGTCCGGTTCCCAGTCCTTGAGATCGGAATTTTCCATATAGCGCGCAAACATCATCGTGCCCACGAAGCCCAACACAGCGGTCACGATCGCCGCATCGAGCAAGGAGGGAGCCTTGCTGGCCATGGCAACCAATACAATGATGCCAACAGCGTGGATGGCGATGGTATCAAAGGCAACGGTTCGGTTGGGCGGATTCGGCCCAAGATAGAGCCGCACAAAACAGAGCAGGAGCGAGAATGCCAGCACCACCAGGCCGGCGTTGATCCAGAATGCCACGGTCATGATACTTCTCCCCCGCGTGTGATGCGCAGGATGCGCCGCTCGAAATCCTGCTGGACGGATCGTCGCACATCTGCGGCATTGCCCATGACCAGATTGTGGACGTACAGCACGTGCTCCCCTTGCGCGTTCCAGCCGGTGTCCACACTCAGCGTGCCGGGCGTCAGCGTGATCGAAGTCGCCAGCAGCGAAATCTCCAGGTCCGTTCGTGCCTCCAGTGGGACGGCGACGATGCCCTGATCCAGCTTCAAGGTCGGTTCTAGCACCACCCAGGCCACCTGGATGCTGCTCTTGAGAATGCTCCAAATCAGGAAGATCACGTAGGAAATGACATGGAAGACTAGGCTGCCGTAGCCGTGGTGCAGGATCGAGAGCAGCACGTAGCCCACGGCAAAGCCAATCACCAGGCTGTTCGTGCTCCATTGCTCCTGATAGGCAGCCCACAACACAGCAAGCACGATGTTGATCAAGAATGCATTGCGCGGGGTCATCGTTTATCTCCCAGCCACAAATTCGCCTGCAGGATAGTTGCCGAAAGGAATTTGCTGGTCACTTGCCGTCAAGTCCGGCCCGACGGTTTCCACATAGCCGACGCGATCGATTGCATGGCCAGCCGCAATCTGCACAGCATCGAGTGCCGGTTGTGCAGCCAGACCGATGCCAATGCTCAGCACGACCAGAATCAGCACAGGTACCGTCATCGCCATGCTGGCGCCCTGCGTGGTAAGTTTTTGTGGCATGCGGTACTTGCTGTGCGGCTTGCCCCAGAAGACGTACTGCCACAGCCGTACCATGCTCATGGTCGTGAGCAGGCTGACAAAGACACTGACCGCAGCGATCTCCCATGAACCCGCCGCAAAGGTTACTTCGAGCAGGCCCAGCTTACCGATGAAGCCGCTGGTCGGTGGGAAGCCTGCCAACGAAAAAGCCGCAAGGAAGAAGAGAGCCGCCTGGAACGGCCGCAGTGCCACCATGCCGCCCAACTCGTTGAGCTTGCCCGTGCCCGCTTCAAGCTCCACTGCACCGCCGCCCAGCAGCAGCGCAGTCTTGACAATCTGGTTGTGCACGAGAAACAGGAGCGCCAGCGCCAGGCCGAAGCCGACGCCATAGGGAGTCGGCGTCATAGCGACACCCAAGCCCATGAACATGTAACCGATCTGGCTGATGATGTGGAAGCTGAGCAGGCGGCGAATCGTCGGCTGTGCAAAGGCACCCAGCACGCCGATGACCATCGTCAGCCCCGCAATCGTCAGGATCAGCGGCTGCCATCTGTCGAGTAGCCACGGGAAGAAGAGCGGAAACGTGCGGAAAAGCGAATACATGCCCACCTTGGTCAGCACACCCGAGAAGAGCGCCGTGACCACTGGATGGGGGGTGTGATAGCTGCTCGGCAGCCAGAAAAAGAGCGGAAAAGCCGCTGCCTTGGCGCCAAACGCAATCAACAGCAGGCCGGCGATGACCGCCTGCACCAGATAGGGCGCAGCGCCCATGCGCACGGCAATGTGCGCCATGTTGAGCGTGCCCAGTGTACCGTAGGTGATGCCCGCAACAAGCAACAGCATCATGGACCCTATCAGGTTGAGCACGACGTAGCGGATGCCGCCGTTGATCTGGCTCGGTGTACCACCCAAGGTCAGCAGCACAAAGCTGGACATGAGCAGTACTTCGTAAAAGACATAAAGATTGAACAGGTCGCTCGTGATGAACGCGCCGTTGGCACCCATCAGCAGGAAGATCGCCATCGGATAGTAGCCGAGGCGCGATCGCTCGCTATCCAGGGTCGCCAGCGCAAAGGGGAAGATGAGTGCACTCAGCAGCCCCACGGTGGTCAGCATGATCGCAGAGAGCCCGTCGATGTAGACGCTGATGCCAAAAGGCGCCGGCCACAGCCCCATCTGGAACGCCATGCGCCCGCCCGACAGCGTAAAGGTCAGCAGCAGCAAAGCCAGCACAAGATTGGCGCTGATGGCAATGCCCGTCAGAATCTGTTGGATACGAACGCGGTACGGCGCAGGGATGCCCTGCATGAGCAGGCAGAGCGCGCCAAAGAGCAGGGGGATTGCCACGGGCATGGCCAGAATCGTCGGATCGAGGTTCATTCATCGGCTCCTTCAGCCTGCGGGTTGTCGTAGACCTCGTCCAATTCATATTGGAGGATGTCGTAATCGTCCGCCGCATCCGGCAACACCATGCGCGAACTGAAGGGCGCGAAGGGATCGGATGTGTTGATCACCGTCGCCAGCTCGCCGGGCGCAAGGTCGCTGCCGGTCAGTGCATCACGCCGGTAGATCAGCACTACGATAAAGGCTGTCACGCCGAAGCTGATGACGATCGCTGTGAGGATCAGCGCCTGGGGCAGCGGGTCGGCGAATTGGCTGATCATGGCTGTTGTGATGGGCTGTTCATGTGGCACGATGGGCGGGGCGCCGCGCGTCAGCTTTCCCGTGCCGAAGAGCGCCAGGTTCACCGCATGGGTGAACAGGCCGAGTCCTAGCACGAGTTTGATCTGCCCACGCAGCAGGATCAGATACGCGCCGCAGGCGAATAGGACGCCAACCAGCACGGCCAACATGAGTGCGGTCATGGCTGTTCCCCCTCCACTGCGTCGTTGCCCGTCACCTGTTCGGCTGCTTCGCTCAGGCGCAGCAGGTATGTGACGGCCATGCCGATGACCACGAGCATGACGCCGAGATCGAACAGCTGCGGCGTACCCATCTTGATCTTGTCGCCGCCCAGGTAAAATTCGATCCACATGCCGTGAAAGAACCCGCCGCCGTAGATGCCCAGCAGCGCGGCAATGGTGGCTACCAGCAGCCCCAGCCCTACCAGCGGAATCAGCCATGCTCCATACTGTTCGCGTGTGACCGTGGCGCCGCGCGCAAGAATGGTCAACTCCAGCGCAGCGGCGACCAATAAGCCGGCGATAAAGCCGCCGCCCGGCAGATCGTGGCCGCGCAGAAAGAGCAGGATTGCCACCACAATGATCAGCGGAGTCAGGATCAGATTGACGAGGCGTAGATAGATCTCAGTCATGGCCTGCCTCCGTTTCGTGCTCACGCTTTGCCGCTGCCTCCGCGCCGCTCAGCATCTGGCGAGCGGCGTGAATGCGCTGCCGGAGCGTGTGCATCGGCGCACCGCGCAGCAGGGCATAGCCACCCAGTGCTGCCAGTCCGAGCACGGTGATCTCGCCCAGCGTGTCATAGCCGCGGAAGTCCACGAGGATGACGTTGACCACATTGGTGCCTCTGCCCAACTCCAGCGAGTTCTCGATAAAATAAGGGCTGATGCTGTCGCCGACCTGGCTCAGATGGTTCACCATGACGACCGCAAAGCCAAAGAAACCCATCGCCACCGCCACGAGCAGCCGAAATGGTTCGCGACGGTCGTGGGCGATGGGTTTGTCGGGTTTCACGCGGAAGAAGACCAGCACGAGGAGGAAAACGGTCAATACCTCGATCAGCAGCTGAGTCAGTGCCAGATCTGGCGCACTGAAGATGATGAAGAAGAGGGTCACTGTGACGCCGACCACCCCTAGCGCAATGATTGCGCTCAGCCGCGAGCCGGCACGTACCGTGGTAATCGCCGCAATGATGGCCAGTGCAAAGATCGCCCATTCGGTGAGGGTTGGCACTTCGCGCGAATCCAGAACGTTTCTCGTGTTGCCATCGGTGAAGAAGACTGCATAGAGCATGACTGTGACGCCGGCCAGCAACGTAATGCTGAGTTGCGGCGCCATTGGGCTGCCCTGGATCACGGTCGTGATGCGATAGGCAAGGCGATAGATGGCGTCCACCGTGGCATCGTAGGCCGCCAACGCGCTGAATCGTTCGGGCACGCCCGCATAGAGGCGACGGAAGATGCCGCGTGCGAAGCAGACGACCACCGCCAGAACCAGGATGGCCATGCTGGTGATGAACGCCGGTGTCAGCCCGTGCCATAGCTTCAGGTGCACTTCTACGGGGTTGCCAGCCACTGCGGCGATGGCCGGCGCCAGCAGCACCTGCTCGTAGCTGCCGGTCAAGAGTGCGGCGCTGGCACCGATCACGGTCAAGAGCAGGGCAGGCGCTGCAAACCAGAACGAAGGTGCATGGTGCAGATGAGCGGCCTCTTCGTCCGGCCTGCCTCGCAAGAACGCTTCCCATGTCAGCGTGAAAACGGCCCCACCCAGGAACAGCGCAGCCAGTGTCGCCGCTGCAAAGCCAATCCCGCCGATGATCGTTTCACCCTGTTCGAAGAGATCGTGAAAGTTCTCGAGCAGCAACTCTTTGGCCAGAAACCCCATCGTCGGCGGAACGCCGGCCATGGAGACCGCCGCCAACACCACCGTCAGCGCCACAATCGGCAGAGCGCGCACCAGTCCGGCCAGCCGGCGCAGATCGCGTGTGCCCATGGCGTGGTCCACAATGCCGGCGCTGAGGAATAGGGGTGCCTTGTAGAGCGCATGCGCCAGCACCGTGACGATGAATGCTTTCAGCGCGTACTCTTCCTGGAAGGCCAGGAGCATGGTCAGCATGCCCAGCACGCTGATCGTGGCATAGGCCAGCAGCGCTTTCATGTCCGTGTACCGAATGGCGCTGACTGCGCCGAGCACCATCGTGAAGCCACCTACCAGGAAGAGCGACCAGAACCACAGGGGCAGATCGCTGAAGGCCGGGTGCAGCCGAGCCAGCAAGAAGATGCCGGCCTTGACCATCGTCGCCGAGTGAAGATAGGCGCTGGCTGGTGTGGGGGCTGCCATCGCGCCCGGCAGCCAGAACTGGAAGGGAAACTGCGCTGACTTGGTGAACGCGCCCAGGAAGATCAGCGCCAGAGCGACAGGCGTAACAGCCGCTGTGGCAATCCCTGGGGTCGTCAAGATCGTACTGATATGGAAAGTCCCGGCTTCGAGGCCGAGTATCACCATGCCCGCCAACATGGCCAGCGCGCCGGCTGTGGTGACGATCAGCGCACGACGTGCCCCTTCTACCGCACCCTTGTACTCCGATTTGAACGCAATGAGCAGATAGCTCGTGATGCTCGTTCCTTCCCAGAAAACAAAGAGTGTCAGCAGATCGTCGGACCATACCAGCCCCAGCATGCTGGCCATGAAGAAATAGAGCACCAGGTAAAAGTATCCCTGACGGCGGTCGCCTTCCAGATAGTAGTTCGTGTAGAAGACAATGCACGTGCCTATCCCGGTGATCAGCAGGCCGAAAAAGAGTGCAAGTCCGTCCAGTCTGAGCGCGACTTCCAGCCCCAAGGTAGGCGCCCAGGCATAGCGCTCGATGAGCGTGTTGCCGGACGCTACGCTGTTCAACTGCAGCGCCTGCCAGAGCGTGACCGCAGCTGGCGGCAGGGCAGTGAACCAGGCGAACGCATGCGAGCGCTGAGGCCGAAGCAGCCAGAAGAGGGGGCCGGCCAAGAATAGAAGGAGTAAACAGAATGCTAGCGCAGGCACAGATCGATCTTTCGCATGGACTGTCCTCGCAGAGAGATGGGTCGGCAGTGACCCGGAGGAAATGGGGCGGCCAGCTACATTGCTTGCTGCCGTTGCCGCAGTCAACGGCTACAGAATACATGATGCAGATTCACTTCTGCAAACAGTGTCGGTTCTGGAACCAACGCTAAAGAGGGTGGTGGCAACGCTAGTCGCAGTCAATGGGCGCGTCCCTGCTATCACGGGAGGTGTGTGCCAAGTGTCGGCGACCTTCTTGCCGGAAATCTGGTACGTACCCGTAGGCAGTTCGTCGGTTGACGCAGGCGATCTGCTGTCCTATACTGTTGCATGCAGCGCAACTTCGCTTTCCGCCGGCCAACACAGATCAGTACAACGAGGGCAGCCTATGGCGCGGCGCCGCACTCCGTCCCATCACAGTCGAATAGCCCGCCCAGTCGCTCTGTCTGCTGAACAGCAACGCGTATCCCACGCTGGCTTTCGCATTCGTCTTTCCGTCGGTCTCCTCACCTTTTTGATCGGGATCACCGGTTTCCTGATCGTCCTGGCGGTCGCCATCACCGGCAGCTGACCCGCCCTGCGTTCCATCCGATTGGATTTTGAGAATGTCCCCTTGCGCGCTGGGCGTAGGGCGTCACAAGAAAGTATTCCTCACACGAATAGACACACCAGGTCTCTGCCAGAGACCTGGTGTGTCTATTCGTAAAATGATTGATTGAAACCTGACTAGCGACGCATGACAGGCAAAAAGAGCGAGTTGGTCAACGACACGGTGACAATACGCGTCGCCACCTGGCTGCCGTCGACAGCCGCATAGCTGTTGACCCAGACCGTGTCTGCCGTGCTGATCGCACTGCTCACCTGTGTCGAGGTGGTGACGATGAAATTCTCGCCCCCGATGACCCACGTCACATCGGCGTTCACGGCTGCTGCTGTCGGAGTGTCGGCCACGTTTTCGATCGTGCCGATCGTATCGTCGTCACCAGCACCCGGCGGCACTTCAGTCTTCATCGCGTGGATGATGTTGACGCCGTCCATGGTGAGGTATTCGATCTTCACGTAGGCGCCGACGGCAAAGCTGCCGTGCTCCTCCCTGAACTTGCTTTGCACGGTGCCGCTGAACTCCACACCGTTGACGACCCATAGCCCGACGAAGCCTGCATCAGGCATGCTGTCGACAAAGCCCACAAACTTGTTGTCGATCTGACCCTGGTCGCCACCCACACCGATGATCTTGATTTCCCTGGCGATGCGAACCCCGTTCTCGTCTACCAGGAACTCCACTTTGACACGCTGGCCTACTGCAAAATTGTTGGCATCGTCGTGGAATTCGGTTCGCTCAGTCGCGCTGTATTCGATGCCCGCAATAATCCAGGTGCCGATCCGAGCGCCGTCCGGCAACTGGTCGATCACGCCAAAGGCACGCCCTCTGTCGTCGCTGTGTCCCGAACCGTCGTCGCCATCATCCGGCCCAGCGATGGCGGTCTTGATCTCGCGCGCAAGGAAAGTGCCATCCTGCAGAATGACGAACTCAACCTTGACAATGCCGCCCACGACGAATTTGCCGTTCCTGGTGTTGAACTCGGTGTTCTCCGTCGCCGAGAAGGTCATCGTACCCACGATCCAAGTGCCGGCCAACGAGCCGCTCGCCGGATCGGGCAGGGACATCAACTCGCCGTAAATTTCACCTCTGCTGACGCCGGGTACGCCCTCTTCGCTGTCGTCGTTTCCACTGGCGCATTTGTAGCTGCGCTCGGTTTCCATCTTGCGTACACGATCTGTTGTGCCGGATACTAGCTCAATCTCGACGCATTTGCCGATGTCAAAGATGCCGTGATCCCTCTTTAATTCGGATTGCTCGGTGACTGTGTACTGCCTACTGCTGACTGTCCAGACCCCAACCCTGCCGCCTGCGGGTATGCTCTCGACAAGGCCGTACACATCGTTGTTGCTGCTGCTATCGCCGTCGCCATCATCATTGCCGTTGCCAGTGCAGTAGTCAGATGAATTCTTGGACTCGATCTTGCGGGCGATGTTCGACCCTTGCGCAACTAGCTCAACCTTGGTGCAGCCGTTAACTCCCAACGGGCCGGCTTCCTGTCGAAACCGCGTCTGGGGATTGGCGATGACGATCCGATCCCCAATCAACCACTCGCCGGTCATCCCGCCGGTGGGCATGCGCTGGATGATGCCGTAGAAGGATGGCCGTTCGTTGTCGTCTGTA
>CAIRNL010000304.1 GCA_903879975.1 uncultured Chloroflexota bacterium
ATTGTGTCAAGACTGGTAGTACCCCACCAGTTACGATTGGCGGGAATCATGGCCTGTTGGCTCCAGGGCAGCGCGACCTGCAAGTCATAGACGCCGCCGTTGTTTTCGAAGTTGTTGCCCTCGATCTTGAGATTGATAGCGCTGATGCCACCTACGGTCAGTGTCGTGGTCAGATTGCGCGTGAACGAATTCGAGATGACATGGGTGGTCTGCAGCGTGTTCCCCTGCACCTGCAAGGCCAGTCCGATGGAGTCCACAACCAGGTTGCGCCGCACCTGCCCTGTGGTAGCGACGATGCCCAGCCGATTACCCAGCATGCGGTTGGCCTGGGCCAGCACATTTGGACCGGTAGTCAGACCGGCGCCCGGCGCATACTGCACCGTATTGGTCATCACGACTGCGTTCTGTCCGACAGAGATACCCCCGCCTTCCAAATGATTTTTCTGTACAGTGACATTGCTGCCGCCAGAGACGCCGCCCCCGCGCACAACGTTGCCGAAGGCTATCGAGCTGTTGCCCAGCCCGATGCTGCCACCGGTCACCTGATTGGCTTCGACGCGGCCGCTGAGGACAGAGATGCCGGCGCCGGTGACGCGGTTTTCACGCACGTCGGCTCCGCCTGTGGCGACGATACCCTGACCAGAAAGGATGTTGCGCCGTGCGTTGAGCGTGCCGCCGGTCACATACACCCCGCCCGACAGCACATTGTCCTGCACCCAGAGCGCGGCGCTCCCCGGCGTGCAGCGGATACCAGCCGTGGCCGAGTTGAGGAAGGCCAGATAGGGAGATGCGCCGCTGCATTGGACGCCACCACGACTTGATTGAAACAGAACGTGGCGCAGAATACTGCCACCGCCGTAGGTACCCTCAGCGTCCGTCACTGCGTCTGTGCTGGAGTCGGCAAAGTGCACGCGATGCCAAACCGTGTCAGGGCTGTCCGCCACAAGCCGGATCGGCTGCGCTTCTGTGCCGTCCGCGATCAGTGTCCCGTTGACGGTCAGGCTGGCGTCAGCGGCGAAGCGCACCGTTACACCAGGCTGAATGATGAGCGTGGCGCCAGCATTGATCGGCACGTCGCCGCTGATCAGATAGGTGTTGTCTGCCGCCCACGTCACGTTGCCGGCAATTGGCGAGTTGACCGCAGTCTGGGGCATGGTGGTCATAAGGGTGAAAGGAAGCTGCTGTGTAAATGCAGCGCTGGTCAAGGTCAGCACAAAGGGGATGACGGCATCGTGCGGGGTAGCGCCCAGATCAAAACGAAACGGCGGACTATTGACAGTGACATCGGTCGCCATATCGCCGAGCGTCGCTACCCCTTCGTTCACGGCGACCGTCGGGTCGGGCGAAGAGAGCTGTCCCTGAACGTTGTCGGCGGCGCCCCAGATATTACGCACCTGGAGCACCAGTTGCAGTCCGGCACGATTGGGCGGTAGCAGCCCGTTGCTCTCCCCATTCAGCGCATAGCCGTCGAGAACAAATGCCGGCTGAGCTGTCTGTACAGCCCGTGCAGCGTCGACTGACCCAACGCCCAGTCCCTGCCCGGCCAGTGAAGAGGCAGTCTGCCGCACCTGTGCCGCAACCTGGACGCCCGTCCAGTCGGGATGCAGCGTTTTGACCAGCCCAGCGACACCGCTGACCATGGGAGCAGCCAGGCTCGTGCCCGAGGCAGTCCCCCACGTCCCGCCATCGAAGGTGGTCAGAATATCGACGCCGGGCGCAGCGATATCCACCCAGTCGCCGTAATTGGAAAAGAGCGCACGCTGGCCGCTGGCGTCGATGGCTGCAACGGCCAGCACTTCGGGATAAGCTGCCGGATAGAATGGAGTTGTGACGCCATCGTTGCCGGCGCCTGCCACAATCACGGCGCTTTGCGAAGCACTCTGTATCACCGTGTGCAGTGTCCGCGAGTTGGCATACCCGCCGAGCGACAGATTGATGACATGTGCGCCTTTGGCGGCTGCGTATGCGATGCCTCGCGCCAGATCGGAATAGTTCACGACGCCCGTGGGTTGCATCACCTTGACCGGCATGATCCGGCAGCCCCAACAGACGCCGGCAATGCCCTGGCCATTGGCGCCAGTTGCGGTCGCCACACCTGCGACTTCCGTCCCATGGCCGTTTTCATCCTGCAGGTTGTTGGAAGCATAGACAAAATCCCACCCATTGAGATCGTCGATGTAGCCGTTGTTGTCGTCATCAAGAGCGTTCCCTGCAATTTCACCAGGGTTGAGCCACAGGCGACCTTGCAGATCGGGGTGATCAAGGTCGATACCGCTGTCAACAACGGCGACGGTCACAGTCAGCGCGCCGGTTGCATACTCCCATGCGCTGGGCAGTTGCACGGCAGCTGCCCAGCCTTGCTGGCTGAACAGGGGATCGTCTGGCGTCGTCGCACGGTATGCCAGATAGTCTGGTTCGGCATACTCGACAGCCGGGTTACGGTTCAACGCCGCCACTGCCTGTTCGACGTCGACCGCTGTTGCCCACTGAATACGATAAATATGCGCCAGGTCATCGACTTCACCGCCAGACTGCGCAGCCATCACCGTGCCACTGCGTTCACCAAACAATGGCACCAGCGAAGTAGCACCCAAGAATTGCAACAATGGAGCGAGTGCCGGCGCTGATGCTGCGCCGGCAGAGTCGCCTGCTCTCACCGTTCCAGGTTTTAGCTTGACCAGTGCTGTCTTCGGTACATACTCGACACTCGCTATCGAGTGTGCCATAGACGGAATCGGCTGCATCTGTGACAACGAAAAAATAACAACCAACGCCATTATTGTGAACAGCGACAACGGTGCGGCAGTGCTCGGTAAGAAACTGCCCAGTAAGTGATTGCGAATTGGCTTTGTCATGCAGGGTTCTCCGGTATCTTTTCCCAGAATCTGAGTATCTTCTCAATTCGACAGTTGCGGCAGCACCCCACTTAAGCCTGGATTGCGCGCGTTAAACCGCTCCTGCGTACCATTCGGTTTTGTCAGTTGTGAGACCTTTTGGCCTCTGACCCTGGATTTCGCACCTTGACAACTGAATACTCGGCGTTCGCTCAATTTACAGTACAAATCCAAATAAGCCGTGAAAGCCATTTTCGGTCAGTATTCGATGTTGGTTCAGGCAAGCAGAGCGCTACCTGAAGCCCACCATCGTCGGAAAATTGCGCACATGACCAATCGCACACAGAGTTTTCATC
>CAIRNL010000305.1 GCA_903879975.1 uncultured Chloroflexota bacterium
AGGCGGTAGCCCGAGACCTTGATGACATCGTCCATGCGGCCAATGATCCAGAAGTAGCCGTCCTCGTCGCGACGTGCGCTGTCGCCGGTGAAGTACCAGCCCTGGCTGGCAAAATCGGACCAGTAGGTGGCGCGGTAGCGATCTGGGTCTCCCCAGACGGTGCGCGCCATCCCTGGCCACGGGTGCTTGATGACCAGATAGCCGTCTTCGTTAGGGTCAGCGGAGGTGCCATCTTCGCGCACGACATCGGCCTGGATGCCGGCAAAAGGCAGTGTTCCGCTCCCAGGCTTGAGCGGGACGACCGGGGTCGGCGTGATCATAAAGCCGCCGGTCTCGGTCTGCCACCACGTATCCATGACGGGGCAGCGCCCCTGGCCAATGTGTTTGAAATACCAACGCCAGGCCTCCGGGTTGATCGGTTCACCTACTGAACCCAGCAAGCGCAGGCTGCCCAGATCGTGGCGCGAGGCCCATTCCTCGCCGAAACGCATAAAACCGCGGATGGCGGTCGGTGCTGTGTAGAGGATCGTAACATTGTACTTCTCAATGAGTTGCCACCAGCGATCGGGCAGCGGGTAGCCCGGCGCGCCTTCGTACATGAAGCTTGTCGTGCCCAGAATCAACGGCGCATAGACAATGTAGGAGTGGCCGGTAATCCAGCCTGGATCGGCGGCACACCAGTACCGATCGTCTTCTTTGAGGTCAAAGACATACTTGAGCGTTGTGGCGATGTGCACCTGGTAGCCGCCACAGGAATGCATGAGACCTTTGGGTTTGCCGGTCGTACCCGAAGTGTAGAGGATGAAGAGGGGGTCCTCCGCATCCATGATCTCAGTCTCGCAGTAGGGGCTGGCAATGGGCAGCGCCATCAGATCATGCCACCAGAAGTCGCGCCCGGGCTGCATGTTGATCTCCTGACCCGTGCGCTGATAGACGATGACCTTCTGCACGACCGGGCTGCGGTTGACCGCCTCGTCGGTAATATCCTTGAGGTTGACCGTCTTCCCACGCAGCCATGCGCCGTCACAGGTGACAACGACCTTGCTGCGTGCATCGGTGATACGGTCGGCCAGGGACTGCTCGGAAAAACCACCGTACACCACGCTGTGAATGGCGCCTATCTTGGCCGTTGCCAGCATGGCAATGGGTAATTCTGGGACACGTCCCATGTAGATAGTCACCGTATCGCCACGCTTGACACCCATGCTCTTGAGGATGTTGGCGAAGCGGTTGACCTCTTTCCAGAGCTTGAAGTAGCTGTAGGTCCGCTGCGTGCCGTCCTCGCCTTCCCACAGCAGGGCCAGTTTGTTCTTACGCCAACTCTGCACATGGCGATCCAGGGCATTGTGGACAATATTCGTCTTGCCACCGACAAACCACTGATAGAAGGGGGCGTTGCTCTTGTCCAACACCTTCTCATAGGGCTGATACCAGTCAATCAGCTCGTTTGCGCGCTCCGCCCAGAAGGGAACAGGGTCTTCTATCGCCTTCTGACGAATCTCAAGATAATCGGGAACACTGGTATTGGCGATCACCGCTTCAGACGGGTAGTAAATCTCTTTGCTGGCAGAGATGGCTTCCATGGCATTGGTCATGGTTCGATTCCTCCTGCAAGTACGGTTTTGATGAACATCGACGCCAGTTGTCAGGCGATTGGCTGGCCAAATGCAAGCCCGGCAACCAAGCAGTGCTGCCTACAGCCCTCGCGCGGCCAGAGTCAATCGACACAGATGAACTAAAAAGTGGAACAGGCAAGCCAGGTTCCGGACAGTTGACACTGCCTGGGGAGCTTTGTAGAATAGATTACATTCCTGTCCTATTTTCATCAACCCTTACAGCGATAGGTTCTAAACGACGGATCGGTAGGTAATACCTACCCGTTTGTGTGGGTTTTTCATCGTCCGGCACGGCCAAGTGACACAAACAGAACGCTCTCAGGACGAACCGAATCGTGAGTTGCCGGCGCACCGCATCCTTTCCGTAACAGAGGAAGAGCTGGCGCGCATCGTGCTGGACATCCACGATGGTCCGGTCCAGTATCTCTTTTCCGCGCTGTCGCTGCTGACCGGCGTGCAGAACGACCTGGCCGAGACCGATATGCGCGCCGATGTGACTGCGCGGCTGGCTCAGGTCGGCATGCTGCTAGAATCCTCTCTGTACGAGATCAAATATTTCCTAGGCACCTTTCGCCCACCTGAGTTTCGCCGGCGCGCCCTTGTCTCGATCGTCGAAGGGCTGGTTGTCCAACATGAAGAGTGGACCGGCTCCACAGTCCACCTCGAAACTGACGGTGTCCCGGACAATGTTCCGCTAGCCGTCAAGATCGCTGTGTACCGCGTTCTGCAAGAGGCGCTTTCCAACGCCAACCGGCATGCAGGGGTAGCGGAACATTGGGTGCGGCTATGGGGCAAAGGGGATCACGTCTGCCTGGAAGTCGCCGACGATGGCCGGGGCTTCGACCCGCCAGCTTTCGACGGCACGCCCGACGCACAGTACGTGGATCACATCGGCCTGCACGGTATGCACGACCGCGTGGTGCTGCTCAACGGGACTTTCAGCCTGGAAAGCAGCCCGGGGCAGGGCACCAAGATAACTGTCAGCCTCCCGCTGCAGCACGAGATCCCCCCAGAGGAAGGGAACTGGGGGAAGCCATGAGCAGCCCGAAACCTGCTGGCAAGGTTCGCGTCCTACTGGCCGACGATCATGCGCTCGTCAGCGAGGGGCTGCGCGCGCTGATTGACCGCCAGCCAGACATGGAAATCGTGCAGAGCGTGCAGGATGGCCATGAGTTGATCAGCTTTCTCGAAAACTCGGCCGCAGTCGACGTAGCTGTCATCGACGTACAGATGCCCTTTAACGGCCTGGATGCGCTAGCCGAGATTCGCCGGCGCGGCTTTGCCGTACGTGTCCTCATTCTGACCGCATTTGCCGACGGCGAGAGCATCCAGAAAGCGCTGCAGCACGGCGCTGAGGGGTTTGCGCTCAAAACGGAATCGCCCAACCAGACCATTGAGGCGATCCGCCAGGTGGCACAGGGGCGTCTGGTCTTCCCGCGTGCGGCTCAGCGCTGGATGCTGTCGTCGCGTGAGCCAAACAGATCGGCGCCCGAACTTTCCCAGCGCGAGGTGGAAGTTCTGGAAAAGCTGGCGCGCGGGCTACCCAACGCCGAGATCGCAGCCGAACTGACGGTCAGTGAGAACACAGTGCGTTTTCATCTCAAGAACATCTACGAAAAGCTGAACGTGACCAACCGGACGGAGGCGGTTGCCTGGTATTTCCGCGAACAGCGGCGCGCCCTCAACTGAATGCACAAGGGGTACTGCCAGAATCCGCCAGCCGCATAGGGGGGGGGTCCCCACTGCGCGTGGGGAGCTGAATTTTGCCGGGTCACTTTCCAGAAAATGGGGCGGCTACGAGCGCAAAGGTCTCGAAAGTCGAATTCTTCAGCCAGCGCCGAAACGCATCGTTGATAGGCGCGCAGCGTCAATTGCGGACAGGGAGACGGGGCCAGGAATGGGAAAAGGCGCTCGTCCATTCGGAGCAGAATCGATCGTGGGTTCGACGGATGCGTGCGGATGCAAGACCCGTTTCAATCCGCCAAACCCGCGTCATCCACGGCCTATCGATTTCTCTACGATTCGAAGATCCAGGTGTCGACAGAGCGATCCCAGGCTGCCAGATCTGCACCGAACCACAGGGCAATCTCGCTGGCAGCGGTCTCCTGGCCGTCGCTGGCGTGTACCAGGTTGCGGCCGATCTCCAATGCAAAGTCTGCGCGGATCGTACCGGGCGCGGCTTCAAAGGGCTTGGTTGCGCCCACAGTCTGGCGCACAGCGACCACTGCGTTGGTCCCCTCCACCACCATGGCCACGACCGGTGCGCTGGTGATATAGGTGATCAGCCCGTTGAAGAAGGGGCGTCCTTCATGCACCGCATAATGTTGGCGCGCCAGCGTCTCGCTGACCTGCACCATCTTCAGGCCAACGATCTTCAGTCCACGCCGCTCAAAGCGGCTGATGATTTCACCGACAAGGCTGCGCTGTACGCCATCAGGTTTGATCATGACAAATGTTCGTTCCATTTCCGATTTCTCCTATTGGGTAATGATTTTGATAGCTGTCCTTCAGCCGGTTCGCTGCGCGTCGCCCCATTCTGCCAACAGCGCTGTCTCCGGCAGGGAGACGCGCAACGGCGTCGGTGTGCGATCCCACGGCAGGCGCAGCCAGGCACGCACGAACTCACCGTCCGGGTCCATGGTACGAAGGGGGTTGCGCGCCAGGGCACGGTCATCCACATCGCCGAGCGCGTTGAGCACCCCCCACGCCATGAGCACATGGGGGCTGCGCCGGCAGAGGTGGCGGGCGATCTGATAGGCTTCCTGCCGCGCCCCTTGTTGCCACGCCGCTACCATCCAGTTGACCTGAAAGTCCAGGCGTTTCGGGGCTGCGTTGGCCAGGGTGCGATAGGCAGCGGCTGCATGGGACCATCGCCCTGCGCGCAGGTAGAGGCTTGCCAGTGCTGCACCGTCCAGCGCCAGTGCATCCGGGATCTCCAGGCTCGTCCGCATCAGCCCGCTGCGGATGTCTGGGTCGAACGGGCTGCTCTGGAAAGCGCGCCGCCACATGGCACGCGCTGCGCTGCGCATCCCCTTCTGCTCCACAGCGAACGCCAGCGAGCGCCAAGCCACGGCGTTACCGGGGTCCGCCTGCAGGAGACGCCGTGACCAGTCTTCGCCCTCCTGCCAGCGCTTGAGCAGCCAGGCAGCCTGGATCAGCCGTTCGTAGGTGGCCAGATGACGCGGCAGGCGGACGAGCACGACCCGAGCCAGCGCCGCGGTTGCCTCAGCATCGCCCTGCGCCAGGCGCGCAGCCATGGCATCGCTGACCATCGACAGTTCGACGACAGTTTCACCCGGCTCCATCGCGGGCTGCATGGCATGCGGCGGCTGACTACTCACACCCGCTAGTATTCTGGATGCACGGGGAAATGTCAAACACAGCGGTCAAATACCAAACTCATTGCCCCACTCCAGCCAGCGATCGGGCAGTGAATAGAAGGTATTATCGCGGATATTGTGTAGCCGCTTGAGCTGGTCGAAGAGGGCATTGACATTGCGCTCGTCGGCAGGTGAGGGGCCAAAGGGGTTGCTGGGTGCAGTACTCTCGCCGCGCAGCACCTGGAACGTTGTCAGGACGGAATGTGCCAGCACCTGCAAGTGATAGCCGCCCTCCAACACACAGACGAGGCGCCCGCCACACAACTCGTCGGCCAAATCCATCAGTTCGCGCACGAGTTGCGCATAGCCGTCGATGCTCAAGCCCATGCTGGCCAGCGGATCCAACCAGTGCGCGTCGTAGCCCGCCGACAGGAGGATCAACTCTGGACGAAAACGCCTGGCAACGGGCGCCAGCACGCGCTGAAACGCTTCGAGGTACCCCTTGTCACCGACATGGGGTGGAAAGGGTACGTTCACTGTCGATCCGTAGGCCTGGTTCATGCCCAGTTCAGTGGCGGCGCCGGTGCCTGGATAGTACGGGAACTGATGTGTGCTGAAAAAAAGGACACTCGGATCGGCGTAGAAGATCTCCTGCGTGCCATTGCCGTGGTGTACGTCGAAGTCGACGATGAGCACGCGCTGCACACCGTGGTGCTTCTGGGCCCAGCGTGCGGCGACGGCAACATTGGCAAAGAGGCAAAAGCCCATTCCCTGATGGGCCAGGGCATGGTGACCGGGCGGCCGCACCAAGGCAAAGCCGTTGTCCGCCTGCCGCCATAGGACACTATCGACCAGGTTGAGCAGGCCGCCCGCCGCACGCAGCGCTGCCTCGTAGCTATCGCCGTTCATGTACGTGTCGGCATCGAGATGGCCGCCGCCATTCTGCGCCAGGGTGTGCAGGCGATCCAGGTAACGTTGGGTGTGCACGGCCAGAATGGCTTCGACCGGGGCAGGCGTGCTCGGCACATGCACCAGTCTGTCGAGCATCCCTTCCTCCGTCAGCAGATCCATCGTCGACTTCAGACGGCGAAAATTCTCTGGATGGCCGTCGAGCGTGTGGCGCAGGTTATAAGGATCGTAGACGATAGCCGTACGGTTCATTGCCAGGAGAGCCTTGTTCTCATGCAATGGTGCTGCATTGCGGCACAAAAAGGAAATCGGATCGCATGGCCGCCTGGCGCTAGGCACCAGGCGCCGACCTGCCCCTAGTACGAATTCCGCTGAAATTCCGGCTGAAAGCGGAGCGTCTGTGACGAGTCGCCGGGTTCGCTGATCATCTCAAAAACTGGACTGAAGTCAAATTCACCCACGTGTAGAAGCTGAATTCGCCTGTGAACCTGGACAGGCAGACTGCTCACAACCGGTTGCGTAGCGTGCAGCGTGCGGCCATCCCACACCAGGCTGAGAAAGCGCATCTCAGTCAGCCCTGTCCCCAGCAGCGCCCACCACGACCATGCCTGCGGCCACGCCGGTTCGACGACAATCTGGTCGCCCAGATCGGCAAGCCCGACACCCTGCCAGACCGCTGCGCCCGCCAGGCGCATCCCCTGCCAGGGATCGGCAAAGCAGTGCGGCTGTTCGCTGCCCGCCTGCCAGCCGCTGGCACGCTCCCAGCGAAGCAGGTCGAACGG
>CAIRNL010000306.1 GCA_903879975.1 uncultured Chloroflexota bacterium
ATACGCCTCAACCGCGGCGAGTCCCCTATGTATGCACAGGTGGCCGATTCGCTCGAACAGATGTTGATGCAATGATGGAATCACTGCGCACGCTGCAACGCACACACCTGCTGACGGTGGGCGACGGTCGTTTTCTCACTGTGGAGAGTCATGTCGTGGCATTCTCAGATGGCAGCATTGTCGAAGATTGGGGCTGGGTCATCAGTCCAGACTACGTCAATGTCGTCGCTGTGACCATCGACGGATATCTGGTCTGTTTTCGCCAGCCCAAATATGCTGTTGCAGGGCTGACGCTGGGAGTGCCCGGCGGCTACATCGAAGCCGGTGAGGAGCCGCTGGCCGCTGCCCAACGCGAGTTGCTTGAAGAAACCGGCTATGTTGCCACTGGCTGGCAACGCCTAGGGAGCTATGCCGTGGACGGGAACCGCGGCGCTGGCACGGCACATCTCTTCCTGGCCACCGGTGCTCGCTGGCAGCAGCCGATCGACGCCGACGATCTCGAGGAACAGGAACTGCTCCTGCTCGATCGCAGGAACGTCACACGCGCCCTGCTGGCCGGCGAGTTCAAAGTTTTGGCCTGGGCGGCCAACGTCGCGCTTGCCCTGCTGGCGCTGGACGAATCCCAGCCACAGTAACTGCGCGCAGGGAATGAAATCAAAGAGCGGGGGGCGCCGGTATCTCTCCAGCGCCCTCCGTTTGTCGCTACTCGCCGTCCCCTGGGTCGATGGCGCCAGCTGGCATCTGAATGTCGACTACCGTCCCCTGTTCGTCGATGACGATCTTGAATCCTAACAGGCCTAGCCACTGCCGTGCATCCTCAGGGATGGGCTGGCCGACTGCCTGTTCCATATGGTCGATAGTGGACTCAACCGCCACCTTGGTGAAGAGATCGTCGCGCCCCATCATCTCCAGCATTGCATTCACCGCTATGTCGCGGTTGCCTTCGACTTGGTCGCGCATGAAGCGCAGCACCTGGCGATCGACGCCGGCCGCGTCGACATGGCGCTTGAAGTCATCTTCGTACACGACATAGCAGGCGTTCTCACCCACCCACTTCACGTCAAGGGCATTCCCTACCTGGTCAAAGACCAGGCCCGCAAACATCGCCGTGCGTGCCATGACATTCCCTTACGCACCCAGCTTTTCAGCCAGAAAGGCCTGGCTGCGTTGAATACTGGCAATCGGATCGGTTGGAAAGTCGTGCTCTACCACGATCCACTCTGCCTGCGCAGCCTCTACTGCCGGCAGAATCGCGTCCCAGTCCAGACGCCCGGCCCCGACGTCGGCCAACCCGCGCTCGGCGTCGTTGTCGCCCAGGTCTTTGGCATGGACACGCGGCACACGGCCACTGTAGGCTTCCAACATGGCCACCGCATCCTGCCCCCCCGCAACGATCCACGCCAGGTCTGGCTCGAAGCCGACATACTCGTTGCTGGCGCCTTCCAACAGCCAAGCAATCGCCGGCTTGCCGTCGATGATCTTCATCTCGAAATCATGGTTGTGGTAGAGCAGACGCATGCCGGCGATCTTGACGCGGCGCCCCAAACGCTCCAGACGCTGGCCGAGCGCAATCCAGCCCTCTTTGGTGGGCGAACGATCGGATTCGGGCAGCCACGGGACGATGACAGTGTCGTTGCCGACCGTCTTCTGGTAGCGCACCACCGCCGGCAAATCCTTCTCCAGCGCATCGATCGGGACGTGGGCCGACACAACCTGCAGATCGTACTTGTCGAGTAGGCTGCGCAGTTCGTCAGCCCCTACGTTCAGCGTGCCTGCCATCTCGATACCACTGTAGCCGGCGTTGGCAACAGCCGCCAGGACGGCTTCCGGCTCGATCGGCAGCGAACGCAATGTGTAGACCTGAACAGCCAGCGGCAGACGGGTGGCCGTAGCCTTGTCCTGTGCCTTGGTAGAACTTGATTTGCTTTTCGCCATTGGGAATTTTCCTTTATGTGTGAGAAAATCGCTCTCCTTATTATAGCACTAGAAAAAGCGGCACGGGGAATGACAGGATGACAAAAACAGGTCGATTTTACAGTCGCACCCAACGCGAAATACATCCCTGATAGACACGCCAAGGTACTCTACAGCGCAGCTGCGTGGGTGTGCCTCCATCCCCGGCACGCTCCCTTGGGGCACACCGTCCCCCGCTGCAGCGTGCCGGGAACGTGCGTTGCGCAAACGTGAAGCACGTCCCTTGCCTCCCCACAGCTTGACGGCTCCGCGTTTGCGCCGATAATGTCAGTACATATCAGGCAGCGACCGAGTTCCGGATCGCCTGCTACCAGCAGGAATTGTCCATGGCCGAAGATTCACGCATCATCCATACATTCCAACAGCGGCGCCAGCTCGAAGAGACGCTGGCTGCGCTGGGCACCACCCAGTCAGAGGCGCGCTTGATCGACCAAGTGCGCGACATGGCTGACCGCTTTCCAGCCGAACTGCTGGTAGCCGCAGTGCGACGTAATCTTGGCACGACTAGTAGCCAGATACGCGGTGGCCTGGGTCACCTCTGTGCACTGCTTCCGCCCGACTTGATCGTGCCACAGTTGCGCGCCGTCGTGGCGGATCGCCAGCATGCGCCCTTACACCGCACGACAGCGGCCTTGATCCTCGAACGCTACTTGGGCGAAACGGTGTCGCCGGCGCTGACAGGTGACCTGGCCGGCAGTGACGATGCCGCATTCCAGAGCCTGCTGGAAGCGGTCTCAGAAGGGAGTACCAACCGCCATGTCCTGCTCGAATACGTGACGCAGATGGCGGAACACCCGGTGGACGTGGCGTTCATGGTGCTGGGCCTACTCGATCGCCTGGCGCCAGCCGATCGTGTCGAACCGCTGCGGCTCATTGCACAAGATCAGCGCCACCAATTGGCCAGGGTCGCTCTCGATCGCTTGGCCCTGCTCGCGGCCGCTGATGCGGGCGCACCGGCACATACCGCGCTGTACACATTGGCACAGACCCTCAGCCCGACCCTGGCCGAACGTTGCGAGCGCAGCCTGCGCAAGCTCCAGTTTATGGGCCAGCGTTACCAGCCGCCTCCCCCTGTCGGCTGGCACGCACTGCTGAGCGCAGCTGATACCGGCGGCTTTTTGACGCTCTGGTTCGTGCGCGAGGCCACGGCCCCAGAGCGCAACGACGGTGCGTTGCTCGCCTTTGTGCTGGCGCCTGCGGACGGTGCGCTGCAGTTCTCCGGTGTCGAGACGATGGAGCAGACACAGTTGCCTCCGCTGCACACCATCGGCGATCTCGTGCCACTCAACGCACCGCACGGCAAACCGGCGCCGCCCCTTCAGATTCCTTTCGACGTAGGGCGTGCGCTGGTCAGCCAGACGCTGGCAGCATGGTGGGCGCGTGACGCACAGGCCGATCTGCCCGGCGAATACAAGCTCGTCAACGATCTGCTCTGGCAATTTGCGCCGCCGGTAATGCCCGAACCGCTCGCCGCATTCCTGGTCGACGTTGCGACCACCAGCCTGGAAGAGCCGGACGCCGCGGCACTCGAGGCTGCAGCCAGCGCACTCATTCCGCATCAGATTTTTGCAACGTGGATCGACTGGGCGACAGCGGTCTGGTCGTCATTGCAGCCGGCCCGTGACGGCGCCAACGCGCTCAATACCATCGCACTGACTGGCGTTGTGCTGCGTGAGATCGACGGATTGCCCAATCGGAGCGACCTCCAGGCAACCCTGGCCGCAGCATTGCGCCTGCAGGCCCTGTGGCTGGCGTTGCACTGCGAGGAAGCGTTGGCCGGCCAAGCCGTTTTGCTCGCGCGCTGGATGGGGGCGCTGCCGGTGCGCAAGAACCCCTTTCTGGCCGGACTGCTGCATGCCGGACTGGAACGTACGCTACAGTCTTGACGTTGCGCTGGGCAATGTCTGCCGGCCTGTCGGTGAGCCGTACGCTGACCGCAGGGCGCGCCCGCTGTATGTTGCTAGCGCGCTGCCCCTATGCCTTGCGCAGCCCGTAGTGCTCCTGCAAACTGCGCACCCGTAACTCCTTCTGGCTCAACGCACGAATGCCGTTGATGGCCGCTGCCGCAGCGGA
>CAIRNL010000307.1 GCA_903879975.1 uncultured Chloroflexota bacterium
CGATGGCGCGCACATCCGGGCCCGCACCGGCGTCCTGACCGAGACGCCGGCGCTTGACAACCGCCTTTCGGCACGTGCCACTCTGGAATATTTCAGTGAAGTGTACGGTGTTCCACGCCCGGAACGCCGCCGGCGAGTGATGGAATTGCTCGAACGCTTTGAACTCACCCAGCGGGCCGACGACAAAGTAGGGGGCTTCAGCAGGGGGATGCGGCAACGCCTGGCTATCGCGCGTGCCCTGGTCAACGATCCCGACATTGTCTTTCTGGACGAGCCAACTTCAGGTCTGGACCCAGTGGCGATGCGCGAGGTGCATCGTCTGATTGAAGGACTCAGTCACCGTGGGCGCACTGTCTTTCTGTGCACACACAATCTTGCCGAGGCCGAACGCCTCTGCAGCCGTGTCGCCGTGCTGGCACGCGGGCAGGTGCTGGCTGTGGGCACGACGCGTGATCTGGCTGCCGAGCTGAACCGTGGCCATCGTATCAGTGTCGAGATCGACACGCACGATACGGACCGTGCCCTCGCGCTCTTTTCGGCACTTCCGCAGGTCTCGCATGCCGAGATCGCTGTCGAGCGCGCCGCTGTGCGCACCGGCGGTATCTTGCTAATCTTGCACGGTGTCACACGGGCTGGCGTTCCGCCTGTGATTGCCGCCGCTACGCAGGCTGGCATCAACCTCTACCGCGTCGAACCGGTGGACCCGTCGCTGGAAGATGTTTACTTTGCGTTGCAGGGACATTGAACGATGAACTGGCCGGCGGTTTGGGCCATTGCCCACAAAGATGTTTCCGTAGCGCTGCGCACGCGGGCCGTGGCTCTGCCGCTGCTTATCGTTCCGTTGGTGCTCATGGTGGGGATTCCTGTGGCCATTGGGCTGATCTCGGGCATGGCAAACCAAATGGCGGCTGCCGAAACTCAGATCGGGGAGCTGACGCAGGCGATGCCGCCGGAGTTTGCCAGCCGCTATGCAGGCCTGAACGACGTCCAAACGGGTCTTGTCTATTTTCTCGTCTATCTCTTTGCCCCGATGTACCTGGTCCTGCCGCTGATGGCGTCGGCTGTTGTTGCTGCGGACAGCTTTGCCGGGGAGAAAGAACGCAGGACGCTCGAGGCCCTTGTCTACACGCCGACCACCGATCGCGAGCTGCTCCTGGCCAAGGTCCTTGGCGCCCTGATCCCAGGCGCGTTGGTCAGCCTGGGCGGCTTTGTCGTTTACACCATCGTTGCCAATGGTGTCGCACTCAGTGTCGTAGGTATGCTGATCCTGCCGAATACCCTGTGGCTGTTGCTTGCATTCTTTGTCGGTCCGGCGGCGGTGACCCTGGGCCTGGGCGTGACGGTCATCGCCTCTGCGCGCGTCAACTCCTTTCAGGAAGCATATCAGATCAGCAGCCTGGTGATCTTGCCGGTCGTGCTGCTCGTCGTCGGCCAGGCGATGGGCGCCATTTTGCTCTCGAATTGGCTCGTCGTGCTGTTTGGGATCGTGCTGTGGGGCGCAGACGCGATCGTCCTCAGCTTCGCTGCTGCCTCGTTTCGGCGTACCGCGCTCATGGCCCGCATCTAGGGGCATCAGGGCCGTCGGGCACAGCTGTCCGCTCGCACTGCGCCAGGATCGGGTGCTGGGCACTGGGGGGCGTGCGGGCTGCAACGGGGGCTGTGGCGCTTGCTTCGCTCCGCTCGCGCGGCAGGGCCGCTGGCAGGAGGATGGATGGTGGACGCTGAAAAGCTCATGCATGACCCGTTTCAGCCGTTGCTGGATCGCTGGGGCGCGGTCATTTTGGACGGCGCGTTGGCAACTGAGCTGGAGCGGCGCGGCGCCGATCTGCAGGATGCGCTGTGGTCGGCGCGCCTGCTGCTCGACGCGCCGGAGTGGATTCGCAGCGTGCACCAGGATTATCTGCGTGCCGGCGCGGATGTGCTGATCACAGCCAGCTATCAGGCGAGCTATGCCGGCTTTGCCCGCCGTGGCCTGGCTGTGGCGGCTGTCGAGGATCTCTTCCGGCTCAGCGTGGCGCTTGCCCAGGATGCTTGTCACAGCTTCTGGGCTGATTCGACCCACCGGGCCGGCCGCATGCGGCCGTTGGTGGCTGCGTCGATAGGTCCATACGGTGCCTATCTTGCCGACGGTTCTGAGTACCGCGGCGACTATGGAATTTCCGTTGCCGAGCTGATGGCATGGCACCGGCCGCGTATGGCCGTGCTCGCTGCAGCGGGCGCCGACCTTTTCGCGCTGGAGACGATCCCTTGTCTGGCCGAGGTAGAGGCGCTGGCCGCACTGTTGGCCGAATTTCCGCACATGCCTGCCTGGCTGGCATGCAGCTGCCGCGATGGGGCGGCACTCTCCTCCGGCGAGCCGTTGGTGGCTGCAGCGCGTATTGCCGCACGAACACGGCAGATCGTGGCGATGGGGATCAACTGCACCGCCCCGTGTCATGTAGAGAGTCTGCTGGCCGCCGCACGCCGTGGGACGGCGAAAACGTTGCTCTGCTACCCGAACCGCGGCGAGACATGGGATGCAGCGGCGCGTTGCTGGGTAGAAGGCAGCGGCACCGCCGATTTTGCCGAGCTGGCGCGCCGCTGGTATACAGCCGGAGCGCGCCTTATCGGTGGCTGTTGCCGCACGACGCCGGGCGATATTGCCGCGATTGCGCAGGTCCTGCGTGCAGTCGCCTGCCCTGCGGCTGGCGTGCCCGAAACAGGGGCATCGAGCCGATTCGAGCAGTAGTCTTGCGGTGGTTTCGTCGCCGGGCATGGACAGTGTACACTTCTGTCAACGGTCACTACGTGCCGAGCAGCGACCGGACAGTTCCCGCAACAATCGATATTGATCTCACTTGTGCAGAAGCGAGGAGACCCTATGCGCGTGCTTGTGACTGCGGCCAATGGCAAGTTGGGCGCGTATGTGATCCGTGCGCTGGCACGCGATCACGATCTGGTACTCTTTGCGCGCCACCCACCGAGCGCCGAGTTTGCTGGCCTGCCCTGGATCCAGGGCGACATCACATCGCTGGACGACTGGCGGCGCGCAGTGGTGGGTGTCGACGCCATTCAACACCTGGCAGCTCAACCCTGGCCCACCGATCATCCGCACATGTGGGAGCAGGCTGCTGCAGAGGGCTTGCAGGGCGACACAACCTTTCGTGCCAACATGCTGGGCGTCTACAATCTCATGCAGGCGGCAGTCGAGGCGGGCGTGCGCACCGTGGTCATGGCGGGCAGCAACTGCGCCCTGGGCCATGGGTTCCGTATCAGCGCCACCCCGTTTCCTCATGCGTTCCTGCCCATCGATGAGACCCACCCGACCTGGCCGGAAGATTCCTATAGCTTCACCAAGCGTGCAGCGGAAGACCTGCTGGCAAGCTACACCCGCGCCTACGGGATCCGCACCTACGTGACGCGCATCGCCGGCATCTTTCCCGCCGATCGTCGGCGCCAACACGCGCAGACGATTGCGCCGGCTTCGGGGTGGAACCCATGGCTGTGGGGGTGGGTTGGCAGCGAAGATGTGGCGGCCGCCCATCGGCGGGTCATGGAAGCAGCCGACGATTTGCCGCCGCACGACGTATACTTCCTCAATGCCGATGACACCCTTGCGCTCGAGCCGACGCGTGAATTGATCGAGCATTTCCGGCCAGACCTGCTGCCGCTGTTGCGCGATCTGGAGGGGTACGCGTCGTTGATTTCCTGTTCCAAACTCAAGGCGGCCACGGGGTGGCGCCACCAAACGACCTGGAGAGACCTTCGATGAGTGACTATGTACGGTTGGGCATTGTGGGCGCAGGCAGCATCGCGCTGCGCGGCCATTTCCCACATCTGACGATGGAGGATGTGCGGGATCGCGTGCGCATCACGGCCGTGTGCGATCCGGTGCTGGAACGCGCCCAGGCGGCAGCGGCCAAGTTTGGTGTGCCTGCTGCCTATGCCACGATGGAAGAACTGCTGGCAGCCGGCGAGGTGGACGCAGTGTCGATCTGCTCGCCGATCGGCGTGCACTACGAGCAGGGTATGCTGGCGGTCGCGCACGGCGTGCATGTGCACTTCAACAAGAGCATGACCACGACCGCCGACGAAGCAGACCGGCTGATCGATGCCGCACGGGCACGTGGCGTCAAGCTCGTCTCTTCGCCGGGCGAGATGCTGCGCCCGCGCCATCAGAAGATCAAGCAGCTGATCGCACAGGGTGCGCTGGGCCGGCTGACGTGGGCCGTGACGGGATCGGCCTTCGGCACGTACCACGAAGATGAGTCATCGGTGCGCTCAGGCGACGACCCGCTGACCAACATCAACCCGGCGTGGTATTTTCGCAAACCCGGCGGCGGCCCACTCTATGACATGACCGTCTATGGCCTGCACGCCATGACAGGCATCCTGGGGCCGGCGCAGCGTGTGACGGCATTCTCCGGCGTGCGGGTGCACGAGCGCGAGTTCCGCGGGCAGATGCTGCCGACGGACATGGACGACAACACGCTCATGGTGCTCGATTTTGGCGATTCGTTCTTTGCCTTTGTCTACGGGGTGGCTGCCGGCGGGCTGCCCAATATGGGGCGCCCGCTCATCTTCGGTACCGGCGGCGTCATCAATGGAACGGCCATCAACGGCACGACGATTGACTATGATGGCATGGAGCTCGACGCCGAATATGGCTTGAATGGGTCGCTGCCGCACGTGACTGGCGCACATCGTACCATGGAGGAAGCCCATGTCTATGAGGATGTCATGCAGTTGGTCGACTGGATACTCGACGATACACCGACCGTTGCGACAGCCGAACATGCGCGCCATGTGATTGAAATCTTCGATGCCGCCTATCGGTCGGCTGCCAGCGGCCAGGCACAGCCGTTGCATACTTCTTTCTGAGCGGAATCGACAATAGAACAGGATCAGCCGGCTCTCATGTGGAAGGTGAGACGATCGGGCTGGTCGATTGTCCTGCCAGTGGGAGGCTTCAATGACTCGTGGACTCTTACTCTTGTTGGCCGTGATCGAGTTGGCGCTCGGGGTTTTCGGCCTGATCGGCGCAACCGGACTGCTCGTTTCACACGACGCCGGGATGGTACTGATCTTTTGGCCGTTGTTGGCGGCAGTTGCCCTGCTGCTGGTGGCCGGCGCCGCGATTTTCGTGCGCCGGCCGTGGAGCTACTACCTCCACATGGCGATCATCGTTCTGATGGGTCTGATCGGCATCCTCTACGTCGGCCCAATGTTGGGCGCAAATGGTTGGGTCGAGGTGCTCGTCCAGGCTGGAATTGGGGTCGTGCCCCTGACACTCCTGTTCTTGCTGCCGCCGGTGCGGCGCTATTTCGGCGTGTAGTGCTGGCGAAAAAAATAGCTTGAGCTGCCGGGTACGGCCCTCGTGCGCCCGGCGCCCTTCCCCCCGAATAGACAACGATTCTGCCACGATCGGTGCTATAGTGTAGATAGACACGGTCTGTGAGGCTGGCTGTCCCTGATCGTGTCGGTAATGTCGCTGATCTCATCGGTCTCTCCTCGGAGGTTGCTATGTTCTCTCGATGGCATCCTGCTGCGACGGGTGGTTGGACTGGCGTGCGACGGGGCGTCAAATGGGGTGGCGGGTGGCTCCCTGCCCTGTTGCTCTCCATCGGCCTGGTGGCGGCTGTCTTTCCTGCGCTGCGCCTGGAAACGCAGGGCAGCGAGGACGGACGCAGTTCCTCCGCTCTTTACCGCTCACCGCTCGCCAATATCTGCTACGGCACCTACCACGTCGTGCGTGCCGGCGAGACCGTCTATTCGATTGCCCAGGCCTATGGCTCCACTGCGTACCGCATCCGCTACTGCAACGGGCTTTCATCCTACACCGTGCGTACGGGGCAGACGCTGCTCGTGCCGATCCAGCGAACTCGCCGGTAGCCCCTCGCCTTCACAGGGAACTGCATTCGCAGGTTTGGCCGCGCTGTGCGCTGGGGACGTCGCCCACGGACACACCTGGTGACGGGCGCACCCATCCGATGTCGTCTGTCCGACCGCATAGAAACAGGCCAGGTTTCTGTCAGAAACCTGGCCTGTCACCTGAAAGAATCACGCTGGACGAGCCACGGGGTGTACAGGCGCTCAGGAGAACACCAGCTCGTTCAATCGTGAACTCAGATGCGGGTGGCGTAGTTTGCGGATCGCGTTGGCCTGAATCTGGCGAACTCGCTCGCGCGTGATATCCAGCCCCTGACCGATCTCTTCGAGTGTGCGAGCCGAGTCGCCGTCAAGCCCAAATCGCAGGATGAGTACGCTGCGCTCGCGCTCGTTCAACTCCATCAGCAACTCCTCGATCTGCTCGATGAGTGATTGTCGTTCCGTCATCACCGCAGGATCGACCATTTCCTCGTCCATGATGAAGTCGGCCAGACTGCTCTGCTCTTCGCCTTCCAGCGGGCTGTCGAGGCTCAACGGCTCCATATTCAGGCGCTGCAGTTCCTGGACCTTGCTGGCCGCACGCTTGAGTTCGCAGGCCGCATTGGCGCCTGCGCCATACGGGTTGTCGGCGCCGTCCCCAATCAGCTGCGGGGTATCTTGGTTCAGAAACGCCATTTCGACGGCAATCTCGGCCGGTGTCGGGTCGCGGCCCAGCTGCTGGAAGAGCTCGTGCTGGACACGATTCTGGCGATTGACGTTCTCGATGACATGCACGGGCAACCGGATGGCGCGCGCCTTGTCGGCGATGGAGCGGCTGATCGCCTGGCGGATCCACCACGTGGCATAGGTGCTGAAGCGGTAGCCGAGCGTAGGGTCGAACTTGTCCACTGCATGTAAGAGCCCAAGATTGCCTTCCTGGATCAGGTCGAGCAGACTCAGCCCGCGACCCAGATACCGCTTGGCCACGCTGACGACCAGGCGCAGGTTGCTTTGCGTCAGTTGCTCGTAGGCGCGCCGTGAGCTGATGATGCAAAGTTCCAGCCTGTCGATCTGGTCGATTTCGTCAAGGCTCAACGACCCTGGATCGCGTCTTTTCAAGATATCGAGTTGCTTCTGCGCTGCGGCGCCCTCGCCGATCTTGACGGCAATCTCCTGTTCTTCTGCCATGCTCAGCAAGGGATGCTTGCTGATCTCGCGCAGATAGATGCTCACAGGATCGACCGCCTTTTCGCTCTTCTGCGTGGACTCTGCGCGCTTGGTCTGCATTGTATGTGCCCTCCAGTGATGGTAAGGGTCCAGCCATCTCCCCGAGATCAGAGGACCGGGCGCGCGGGCGTCCGCTGTGCCTCCCATGACCGAGTGGAGCAGGTGGAGAGAGATTCCCTGAGTCGTTTGTCGGCGGGATGCCCAACGAACTCGCTATTACAGTAACTTGCCTTCGCCGCAATGTCAATATATCCTTGCATGCTTTTGGATACATATTTCAAAATATTTCTGCATGCTTTTGGGGGTATACTTCAAAATATCCATGCATGCTTCTAGAGATATGATTCAAAATATCCATGCATGCTTTTGGGGACATACTTCAAAATATTTCTGCATGCTTTTCTGTGCGCGTTTCAAAGCATTCCTGTATGCTTTTGCGTGCTCACTGTGCTTGGGTTCTCTTCATGCGCGGCAATTTTTGGGGCACGCGTCGACGGTCTGCGCCGACATTGGAGCAGCGCCTATGCAGCCAGTGTACACAACCAACTGCATCGTGGGCTGGCAGTTTGAGTCGATCAATTGGCTCATTTCGGCTCAAAATGAAGAATCTACTGCGTTCACCTCGACCGCCACCTGATGGGTCAGGCCATCGTCGACCAGGTGAAGACGATGGTCTGTGCAGGGGCGTCCGTCGACGCGCATGCTGGTGACGGCCCTTCCTGGGCCGCCACGATTCTGGACGTCGATCTGATAGATGCTGCTGCCGTAGCGCCAGCATACTTGATAGCCGGGCCACGTGGCAGGAATGCAGGGATCGATGCGCACTGTGTCCTGTTCCTTGTGCAGCCCCAGAATGGCCTCACGGCCGAGGCGCATCATCCAGGCCGCCGACCCCGTATACCATGTCCAGCCGCCGCGCCCCACATGCGGCGCTACACCGTATACGTCGGCAGAGATGACATACGGTTCGACTTTGTAGTGCTCGGCGCGTGCTGGCGTGTCGCTGCGCAGGATTGGGTTGAGCAGGCGAAACAGATCGGTGGCGCGTTCGGCGTCGCCCAGTTCGGCGAATGCCCAGATGCTCCAGAGCGCAGCGTGGGTGTACTGTCCGCCGTTTTCGCGGATGCCTGGCACGTAGCCTTTAATATAGCCTGGATCCTGTGCCGTCCTGTCTAGGGGCGGTGTGAAAAGTAACAGCAGCCGTTCCTCTTCTTTGACCAGATGTGCGAGCACTGCATTCATGGCCTGGCGAGCCCGCCCCGCTTCTGCGGCGCCCGACAGTACGGCCCATGCCTGCGCAAGTGCGTCGATGCGGCATTCGCGATTCTCGGCCGAGCCCAATGGCGTGCCATCGTCGTAGTAGGCGCGCCGGTACCAGGCACCGTCCCAACCGTGCGCCTCAATCGCAGCTGCCACCTGGCCTGCCTTGCGCCGGTAATCGTCGCCCCCTGCTTGGCCAGCTGCGTCCCATAAATCTGCAAAGGCCCTCAGCGTCGCACAGGTGAACCAGCCCAGCCAGATGCTTTCACCTTTTCCCTCGATGCCGACGCGATTCATGCCATCGTTCCAATCGCCGGCGCCGATCAGGGGGATGCCGTGAGGCCCGGCTGTGACCCCGCGTTCGATCGCACGGCGGCAATGCTCGAGCAGCGGGAACGACTCCTCGGTGGCGCGGTAGTGGCCGTAGCGCTCTTCCTCCGCGTCGGCCAGGGGCAGGCCGGTCAGAAATGGCACACGTTCCTCCAGGATCGTACTGTCGCCCGTTGCAGCGACGTAGGCGGCTGTCACAGCAGGCAGCCAGAGCAGGTCGTCGCTGATGCGCGTGCGGACGCCACGCCCAGACGGTGGGTGCCACCAGTGTAACACGTCGCCCTCTGCAAACTGCTGGCCGGCAGCGCGCAAAATCTGGGTGCGGGCGATGTCTGGCCGGGTGTCGAAGAAGGCCATGACGTCCTGCAACTGGTCGCGAAACCCATACGCACCACTCGATTGGTAGAGCGCCGAACGGCCCCAGAGGCGACAGGCAAGCGCCTGGTAAGGTAGCCAGCGATTGAGGAGGAGGTCCATGGCAGGATCAGGCGTCTCTACCACGATGCTGCCCAGCAGCGCCTCCCACTCGTTGCGAATCTGTTGCCAGGCTGCCTCGATGCTGGCCTCATCCCGGAAGTGTTCGATGAGGGCACTGCTCTCTCTGCGGTCGGCGCCCTCACCGAGGATAAAACAAATTTGTTCGGCGGCGCCGGTGGCCAGGTCGATATGCACCTGAAGGGCCGCACAGGGATCGATGCCGGCCTGAACGTTGCCGTCGAGCCCAATCTTGCCAAGGGCAGCTGGGCGATCGAGCGATCCCAGGCGACCCAGGAAACTGCTGCGGTCCGCCGTTGCACCATGCGGCGCTTTGCTGGCGGTCAGGAAGGCGACGCGGCCGCCGAATTCCTCGGCATAGCCGTTGCGCGCAAACAGGGCGCCCAGTTTCTCATCGTATTCTGATACCAGGGTTGCCTGAGTGGTTGCCCGATCGACGCCCAGTACCCATTCGACGTAGCAGGTGACTGTCAGATGGCGGGCGACCGGTGCCGCATTCTCGAGACGTAGCCGCATGAATTTTACCGGCGCGTCCGCTGCACACCAGAGCGTCAATTGTTGGCGGATGGCGTGGCTATGGTGTTCGTAGGTCGTGTAGCCGGCCCCATGACGCACACAGTAGGGGGCGGCTGCCGGGGTCGGCTGGGGGGTAGGCGTCCATACATCCGCCGTCTCCTCATCGCGCAAGTAGATGATTTCAGCGGGATTGTCCATGACCGGGTCGTTGCGCCACGTGGAGAGGCGATTTTCGCCGCTGTTGAGCGACCAACTGGCGCCGCTGCCGCTCTCACTGGTAATAAAGCCGAATTCGGGGTTGGCGATGACGTTGATCCAGGGCGCCGGCGTCACTTGGCCTGGCTCCAGGTAGATGACATACTCTTTCCCGTCAGGCGAGAAGCCGCCGTAGCCATTGGCGAACTGGAGATTCGCCGGCCGTGTCAGCCATCCTGGGTCGGCGCTTTGCAGGGCACGCAGGTGCTCCTCTGTGCAGACTGGCTCGAAGCGCGGCAGAGAGGGCGGCTGCCGGAAGAGGTTGCCGAGCTGCTGCGCCAGATCGCCGTGCCTGCCGTCCAGCACGACGCGTGCCACAGCGTCCAGCAAGGTCCGCTCGGCGCTGCTCATCTGGTCCCAGCGCAAAATGAAGATGCCCCCGCGTTGGTTCAGCGCCGTCTCGCTGGACAGACGCCTGATCACGCGGAAGATATGGCTGTGTAACCCTTGATCGTACGAGCTGTCGCGATCGTTGACAACGACGAGGTCGATCTTCAACCCACGGCGTCGCCAGTATGCATGAATTTGTAGCAGTTCTTGTAGAAGTTCGCCGTGGCTTTCTTCTGCCAGATGGACCAGCAGGATTGGGTAGTCGCCCGAAATCCCATAGGCCCACAGGCTGGATTGCCCGCATGAATTGGCGGCCAGAGTCGCCGGGTCGGCGCGGCAGGTATGGTGCGGATAGATCGCCAGCGATAGGAGTTCGAGGGCGTGCCGGAAAAGCGTACTGGTGAATCCGAGCTGGCGCATCTCGTGGCTCATCTGGCTTTGCGCACGTGAGCGAGCCCGTTGTAGCGCATTCCAACTGCTGTAGCTCTCGGCAATCGACAGCACCTCCGCTCTGCTGCTGCCGTAGATCGTGACGTAAGCTAGGTGTACCACGTTCTGTGCGTCGAGTCGAAGTTCCTGGCCAAATGCCATGACTGGATCCAGGGTGGCGCCGGACGTGGCTTTCGGCTCGTTTTCCCACCAACCGCCCTCCTGCAGCGCGGCGGGCGCACGCGGCGTGCCCGATCGCCCGATGAAGGCGGCACGGTCGGCCATGCGCCGGGTCAGCCCCAGGTTGTTCTCTGTCGCGCCCGGCCCCCTGACGAGCAGGTGCAGAAGACAGGCCGGCGTCTCAGCGGCCGCACGCGGCCGGCGCCGGAAGAGCAAGCCCGGCATGTCTGCGAGAATCTCGGTTTCGACAAATAGCTTGGCAAACGCCTGGTGACGCCGGTCCGCGTCAGCCGAAGCCAGCACCACCTCACCGTAGGAGGTGAGACCCACGTGAAGGGGTTCGTCGCCCTCATTGGTCACTGCGATATGGCGTACGGCGACGTTGGCTTCCGGCGCTACGAATGTCTCCATATGCAGCGCAATCGCTCCACTGCGACGCCGAAATTCTGCCATGTGTGGGTGAAAGATGACTTCCTCGTAAGTGCCGTGGTGGCCTGTCGGCTGCCTGCCAGCCGACCACAGCTCCCCACTGTCCAGATTCTGGAGATACAGCCAGTTGCCCCAATCGTCCAGCGTGGTATCGGAGCGCCAGCGCGTGAGCTGCAGGGCGCTGGCGGCGAGAAATCCGCCCCCGGCGTTGGTGATCAGTTCGCTCAAGCTGCCATTGGACAGGTAGTGCGCGAGCGGCATCGGGGAATCAGCAGGGACGGGCCACGGCGCAATTTCTTGGATGGGCGGCAACACCCCGGCCAGTTCCTGTCCAGCCGTCTGGGCAAATTGGAGGGGAATTTCGTGGGGAATCTGTTCCTGTAGAAGCAGTTCCACACTCTTGACGATGGGCGCGGCGTGGAAGCGTTCGATCATTCGCCGCTCGAGCAGGGTGTCGGCGAGCGCCAGGAGAATCATGCCCTGGTGGTGCGCCATGTAACTCTGCACGACGGCGGACTCACGGCCAAGGCTCAGCCGTTCTGGCGTGTAGTCGACCGCTTCATACAGCCCAAAAGTGCCGAGCATATCAGCCTGTTCAAAGTGCTGCAGGTTGCTGAGCACTGGCCGCGGGCGGATGGGCAGTGCAAGCAGCGAAGCATAGGGCGCAACCACCAGGTCTTCGCCCAGGCCGCGGCGCAACCCCAGGCCTGGCACACCAAAGGCGCGGTACTGGTAGTTGAGCGCTGCGTCAAAGGCATAGAAACCGGATTCGGAAATCCCCCACGGAATGCTCTTTTCGTGCGCAAAGTTGATCTGACGGTCGATGACGCTGGCATAGGATTGGTCGAACAGGGTTTCAGGATAGGTGCGCAACAGCAATGGCGGCATCAGGTACTCGAACATGGTGCCGCTCCAGGAGAGCAAGGCGGCTGCCCGGCTGCCTGGGGGCTGAGTCAATGGCCGTCCAAGGTGTATCCAGTGTTTGACAGGAACATCGTTTTTGCCGATAGCCAGCAGACTGGCGAGACGCGCCTCGGAAGCGATCAGATCGTAGTAGCTGGCATCCAACTCGCCGCTGTCGACGTTGTAGCCGATATGGAAGAGCGCCCGATGGGGGTCATAGAGGAAGCGGAAATCCATGGCCATCACAAATGCGCCGGCCCGTTCGGCCAGGCTGTTCAGGCTGCGGAGCGTGGAGATTGCGTTCTCAGTGGCGGCGTCAAGCGCTGCATCGAACTGGTCACACCACGCCACCGCCTGCTCCTGGGCGCCAGGAGGGTCGGCTGCGGTCGCTGCCAGCAAGGCACGCAATGCGCCCAGTTCTTGTCGCACCTGGGCCATGTGATCGCCGACTTCTTCCCAGCGTGGATTGCTTGGCACAAAGGAGTTGAGCCGCTCCAGTGCCCTGCGCAGCGACTCAGAGCGCTCCTCCGTATCAAAGTACTCCGGCGGCGACGCCAGCAAGGCCAGCCAGGGCATGGCTTCGTCGCGCTCGCTGCGCATTCCGTCTAGATGCTGGCCCACCCGCGCGATGTAGAGCCGGATGGTGTGCAGCGTCCGCGCATCCACTGGGGCGCTCTCGTCCTCGGCAATGCGCCGCAGCCGCCGATCCAGTTCCTCTCGCTGCGGGCCAAGCAGCTCTGCCAGCACTCTCACGGCGCAGGCGGGATCGGCAATCACCTTCTCGACACTGGCCTCGATTTCTGCAAGACAGTCGCGCAACGCTGCGATCGTGGCAGACTGCGTGCCGCCGCTGTCCTGCGTAGACTGGAGCGTATCGCTGACGATCCCGATCGTGTCGAGCAGCCCCTGCCAGCGCACTGGGCGCCAGACGCTCTGTTGTTTCAGCTCGATGCAGGCCTGTTGCAGTGCGACCATTGCTGCGGCCAGATTGCCGCTGTCTACCGTGGATACATAGGCTGGAGGCAGTGGATGCAGGGTGCTCGTATCGATCCAATTGAGGAAATGGCCGCGATGGCGATCCATCCGATCGAGCGTGTCAAAGGTGAACTTCACACGCAGGACGAAGTTTGCCATGCGCAGATAGCCGAAATCAAAGGCGGCCAGTGCAGAGAGCAGGTAGAGGCCGATGTTCGTGGGGGATGTACGGTGGGCGACAGTGCCGCGTGGGGATTCCTGAAAGTGGTCGGGAGGCAACCAGTTGTCTTCGGGGCCGACAAAGCTTTCGTAGAAGAGCCAGGTGCGGCGGGCGAGCGTGTGCAGGGTACGCTGCTCCTGTGCGGTCAGTCTCTGTGTTTTGTGTACCGTCGGACGACTCAGCCAATCAGCGATCTGTGCAGACAGCGTCCAGGCGACAAAAAAGGGAGCGGCCACAATCAATGCGCCAGGATGGGTGGCCAGGATCAGGGCAGAGAGTGCCGTCACGAAGAGAATGGAGGGCAATACTCGGCGAAACCTGGCCTGGGCGGAGCCCCCATCACTGTGGATGCGCGCAGCCTGCGCGGCGGTCGTCCATTCGAGCATGAGCCGATGGGTCACAAAGGTGCGGGTGAGCGTGCGAGCCATGGCATCCAGGTTGAGTTGTGCCGCATAGGGCAGAAAGACCAGGAAGGCGAGCCAACGCCAACCGCTCTCACGCGCCTCTCGCCAGCCATTCCCCCAGCGTGCCCGACCCGCGACCCAGCGCAGGTTGCCGACTGCCAGCGCAGCGCCAACGGCCAGGGCTGGCATGAGCAGGCCCAACAGGGTCCAAACGACCGGTGATCCCGGCAGGATCGTCCAGCCGACAATGAAAAAGACTAGCGCCGCAGCGGCGAACAGGCTGCGGCGGAGATTGTCGAGGATTTTCCAGCGATCGATCAGCGCCAGATCGTTGTCGGCATAGCCCTCTGCCGCCGGCACGCGGGGCAGCAGCCAGGGGAGCAGTTGCCAGTCGCCGCGCACCCACCGATGGCTGCGCTGCATGTTCAGCAAGAAATGGGAAGGATAGTCTTCGTAGACGACGATGTCGGTCGCCAGCGCAACGCGCCCGTGCATTCCCTCAAATAGATCGTGGCTCAGTAACGTATTCTCCGGCACGCGCCCGTCAAGGCTGCGTTCGAATGCATCTACATCGTAGATGCCCTTGCCCACATAGATGCCTGCGCCGAAGAAATCCTGGTAAGCGTCTGAAACGGCCAGCGTGTACAGATCCAGGCTGTTGTCTCCTGTATAGATTTGTGCGAAGAGAGATCGTCCTGCACTGACCGGCTTGATCTCGGTGCGCGGCTGTAGAATCGTGTACCCCGCAATGACCTTGCCTGTCGAGTCGTCGAACAGGGCCCGGTTGAGCGGATGGGCGATTGTGCCGACCAGGCGGACGGCCGCAGCGCGCGGCAGAACCGTGTCCGCATCGAGTGTGATGACATATCGAATCGATTCTGGGCTGTTCAGATTGCCAAAGCACCAGGTATAGGAGGTGTCGGCTGCGCCGCGGATCAGGCGGTTGAACTCATGTAGCTTCCCCCGTTTGCGTTCCCAGCCCATCCATCTTTGTTGGGCTGGGTTCCACTGCCGCCGCCGGTGCAACAGGAAGAAGGGTGCTCGTTCCGCCCTGCCGTTGATCGTTTCAATGGCGGCTGCAGCATATTGCAGCAGGTGCTCATCCCCGGCTTCAGTCTCTTGGCTGGCGTCGACAAAATCGGTGAGTAACCCATAGATGAGTTCGGGGTCAGGATTGCGCAGATGGTGCTGCTCCAACTGCTCAACCAGTTCGTCGATGTCGTCCTCGGTCTCGATCAATGCCGGGATGACGAGGGCAGTGCGGCAGGAGGGTGGAATCCCATGCTGCAGGTCGAGTTTGGGCAGGATGCGCGGCGGCGCTGTGTGGGTGATGATCCAGTTTGTGGCGCCGACGCCGGCGGTCAAGGCCGGAATCGCTGCAAGGATCCAGACAGCGACGACGGCGAGCAGCCCACCGCCCGCTGCTAGGGCATAGGCGCTGACGACCGCAATGGCCGTCAGCGCACCCGCGCCCACTGCGGTCAAATAGACACTCGTTGCATGGTGGAAAAGCCAACGGCGTAAACGGGTGGTAAACGGCGGGCGGTAGCCCAGCGCCTGTTCGAGGAGCGTGCGGCCTTTGTCGATCAGGTAGTAGCCCACATGCGCGGCCCGCTCCGCTTCGCTGCAGAAGCTGCTGTCTGCTGCCTCACGAGCAGAAGACGATGGACGGCTCGCCTCGCTGTCGCGGGTTGCCTGCTGGCCGGCGGCTAGAGAAACTGCGAGATCGGCAATGGCCACTTCGTCGATCTCCACCCGCCGATGGAGTGTCTCGACGACTTCTCGGTAGTGATTGCGTGTCTGGAAGTCGACTTGAGCGTAGACTCCGGCCGGATCTTGCAGCAGGGAGCGGTGAACGAGGCTGATGCGCTCAAAGGTGTCGGCCCAGTCCATTGCATCCAGCAGATGGAGGCTTGGGATGGCGCGCGCGACGGCCATCTCATCATTTTCCGAGGATGCGTGGCCGCTCTGCGCCGCTGCTGCCTGAAAAGCGGCGAGCGACGCCGGCAGGACATGCTCGCTCAATTCCCCTGCGAGTCGTCCAGTCGCCAAAGCGGTGATCTGTAACAGCACCAGCCGCAGCATGGTGGGCAGAGCCCAGAGTTCACCGGTTTCGAGCGGTTGCTGCGTCTGGTAAGCGAGCACGAAGCGGACGATGCGTTCCTTGTCCAGCTGGTAGCCGGCTTCCCATCCGATGGCCGCGGCGACAGCGTAGATGCGCGGGTAACCGCCAAAGGCGTCTTCATCGCCCAATGAAGGTAATTCGACATAATAACCGGGCGGCAGATCCTGCTCGATCTCGCGCAGCGCCTGCTGGATGATATAGTAATTGTCCAGCATCCATTCGGCTGCAAAAGAAACGGCCCGTGTGCTCGTCGCCTCCGCTCGGAAGTAGCGATGGCTGCGCGCCAGCAGCGCAGCAATTGCTGCAAAATCCGTGTAGAGCGCTGCCCGCTCCCTTCGGCTGCGCGTATGGCCAAGCCCTCGGTGGCGGTGCGCCAGTTGCTGCGCTGCCTGAACCACCTGCCTGCTCGCAGCACTTTCTTCGATTTGCGCGTTGAGTTGTTCGAGGGTGGACAAATCAGATCGCCCTGGGTTGTGCCTGTCGTTCATTGTGGTGGAGGCTCGTTACCACGAATCGGCCTGTTGCGTCGGCGCTGCGTAGGTCTCCCTTCTTTGTATTGCAGCAGTCTGGTTCGCCTTGGCGACTTGTGCGGCGCTCCCTTCGTCGATCTCCTGCCACGGCAGATCTTGCATGATCAGCAGGTGGGTCGTGCCATAGGCAATGAAGCCGGATGTCAGGCTGCCGTACCGCCAACCCTGGCGCCCAGAACGCCCATGTGCGCTCAGAATCACGAGATCGACTCCGTGCTCGTCCACGAAGCGGTGCAGCGAAGATGTCACATCTTCGCTGGTGATGACATAGGTTTTGAGCGAAACATCCAGCCGCTGGGACAATTCGTCGAAGTACCGCTCGGCCTGGCGCCGGTTGTGCTCGACGACGTTCTCAATCAACGCGCTGTATTCACTGTCGATCGGTGTGCGGTCGAATAACTCCGGCTTGACCACCCCATGCACCAACAGGAGCTCGGCATCATGTTTCTCCGCCAGCCGTGTTGCGGCTGGCAGCACGTGTTCCGAGCGCAGCGAGCCGTCCAGGGGAACGCAAATTTTGTGATAGCGAACGGGGTGGATGGTGCCAGAGGCTTCCCATTCTGGCACTTGATAGGCGCGTACCAGCAGGATGGAGACTCCGCAGCGATGGATCACTTTTAGCGCCACTGAACTGACATTCCAATGGCTGATCCCCCCTTTGCCATGGCTGCTGATGACGATCAGATCGTGGCCATGCGCCTGCGCGTGTTCGAGAATGCGGTCCGCCGCCGGACCCTCCATGACCACGTTGTTCACCGCGGCCTTGCATGTGTCGGCGCACTCTGCCACGATCTCGTCGAGGTAGGTGCTCGCTTCGCTGCGCTGCAGTTGCCAGTCGGTAGGGTTGATGACGCTGGCATCAGCGGGCGACGGCTCGACAACTCGCATGAGCGTAATGGACGATTCATGTTGTTGGGTGACTGCCAGCACATGCGAGAGGGCTGACGCCGCGATGGACGAGCCATCGAGCGGCACAAGGATCTTATGGAACATCGCATACCCCCCTCATGGAGTGCGCCAACCAAAACAACGCGCCGCCCGCTCCTTTGATCACAATATCAGATTTGTGGGCGCGTTGCTATGGATATGGATATAGCGACCAGGTACAGCGGGTTCATGGCTATCAGGATGCCCATTGAAGAGAGAGGGCTGAGACACATGTGCTGGAGCGGCGCGAGGGGCTTCTACGGAATGCACCCACGTGCGGCCAGCGCAGCATCGACCTGTGCGACTGCCTCCTCGACGGTAAGCAGGTCGTTGTGGATGATCACTTCGGCCTGCAACGGCGCTTCATAGTCGGCGTCCACACCGGGCAGGTTGTGGATCTCGCCGCGCATCGCTTTCCGCCACAGCCCCTTGGGGTCACGCAGTTGGCAGCGCTGCGCGGGGCAGTCGATGAACACCTCACAGAAGTGGCCGATCTGGGCGCGTGCGGCATCTCGATAGGCGCGTTTTTGCCCTGTTGCGGCGATCAATACATTGACGCCGTTGCGTGTCAGCAGGCTGGCCAGAAACGCAATCAGGTCGTAGAACCAGTCGCGTTCGGCCCCCGAGTAGGTCGCTTCAGGGATCAAGAGCGCGCGCAATTCGTCGGAATCGAGCAACTGCGTGGCAATGCCGCGGCCGGCCAGCCGTTGCTGGAGTCCCCTGGCCAGTGTAGACTTGCCGGAGGCCGGCAGGCCGGTGAACCACACTGCGAAGCCTTCGTGCATGGTGACAGTCATGTGTCACGCTGCCAATAGCGTTCCGGATGCTGATAGTCGAAGCGTTCGCAAGTCAAAACCTGCTCACAAAAGCGCAATAGCGTGCTGCGGACTGCGTCGCTGATCGCCGGGTACCAGAGCGGGCTGGCGACAACCAGCGCGCGCCAGGCGAACCAGGGCGGGATGACTTCGAGCATCTCCGCGTCGTCCCGTTCGGCCAGATAGGTCTGCCAGAAACAGTCGTAGAGCGCGCGGAACGGGCCGGACAGGTCACCGTTGTGCTGCAGGCCAAAGAAAATGTAGTTGATGCAAAGGCAACTGACGTCGTCGGCCGGTTCGCCCCATTCGCCGCGGCTGCGGTCGAGCACCCAGAATTCGCTCCCATCGCCGAACAGGATGTTGAAGGGGTGAAAATCACCGTGTACCTGGCGCAGGCGATGCACCCTGGCTTTCAATCGCCAACGCCAGCGGTTGGCGAGTTCTTCGATGTGCTGCAATCGCTCGCCGCTGGCCAGTGCAAAGTCGGCCGGATAACTGTCGGCCAGCCCCATGATGCACTCGCCGTGGCCGATGAGATCGCGCAGGCGGCGCCGCCACAGGGCAGGTTGCAGGGCCGGATTGTCGCACGTCCGTTGATGAATTTGAGCCAGGTAACGGGCCAGGGCTGTGGCGCGTTCCAGATCAAGGTCGCTCGATTCGCCGCCGTCGCGCAGCCGAATGAGATCGTCGGCGTAGAGCTTGCCGGGTTGATACGCTGTGATCAGCAGCAGTTCCTGCGGCTCACGCAACGAGACGAGACGGCCAGAGTCGAAGCGGACAACGATGTCCCTGGCCGGTATATGGCGTGGGAGACGGCCGAACGTGGTATAATCGAGCCAGATGGCGGCCGCGCGATCGTCTGTTCGCTCTCGCCCAAACTGATTGGGCCGGATGCGGTGGATCACCTCCCGTATTACCTGCTCATCGACACGATACTCGATGAGCAGCGGGTCGCCGTAGCCAAATTGCTTGAGCGCATCTTCGTTGTACGTACTGCCGTTCACTGTTGTCAGCCGCAGGATCGTAATCGCTGCATGGCGATAGCGCTGGCTCAGGAATTGGTGCAAGGCATCCCACTGCAGCGCTCCATCGCTCTCTTTGGCGGCCATCTGTCCAGTGCTCCCTCCGGCACGTACTGACTGGCGTTCAGGGCCGTTCAGTGCTCCTGTGGTACAGAGGATGGGCGCGGGAATGCGCTCCTGCACCGTACTCTATCCATCCAATCTCAGTGTACGCTCCTGAACGTGGACAGTGAATAGAAAACGGCATAGTTCACAGACACAGCGGAGGTATAGTCTTTCGCACAGATTCACGCTATACTGAGGGTAGAAAGTCGGATCTGGGATTCGTCCTGGTGGTTGCGGCACTGTTGCTCAGAGCGAGCGCTCTGTTCAGACCCTGGCTATCTTTGTATTGCTCGTTGTAGAGGGTATCTCCAGGATACCTGCCTCCCCCCCACCGAAGTTGCAGGAAGTTCGCACCACGGGAGTCGAAAGGAGCAGTGAATCACGTTATGATCCGCATTCTAATTGCCGAATCTATCCGGCTGACGCGCGATCTGATCGGTGCGGCGCTGGAGGGCGAGCCGGATATGACCATCGTCGGCAGGGTCTCTACCCTCGACCAGGCACTGGCGTTCCTCGCGTCGACCGAGTGCGACCTGACTCTGGTCGGTTCGACTCCTCCCAATGAGAATGCCTTGGAATTCGTCCACTCCATTCGCCACTTGAGCCAAGAGCTTCGCATCGTCGTGATGAGCCTGCCGGAGATTCCCACCGTGCTCCTGCCCTATATCGAGGCGGGAGCCTCTGGCTTCGTCCTGCGCACCGACGGTGTCCCCGAGTTGCTGCAAACCATCCGGTCGGCCGCGCAAAACAAGGCACTGATCACGCCGGAAATGGCTGCGATCTTGATGGAAAAAGTGGCCCGTCTGTCAGAAAAACTGGCGGAGATGTCGATCGATGTGTCGGATTACGAAGAGTTGACGGAGCGGGAGCGCCAGGTGCTCGATCTGGTGGCGACGGGCCGCAGCAATCAGGAGATTGCCGACGCCCTGGTGATTGAAGTCGGCACGGTGAAGAATCACGTGCACAACATCCTGAGCAAGCTCAAGGTGCACAGCCGCCGTGATGCCAGTGTCTATCGGTCGCTGCTCCATCACCCAAACATCGCCGCTACCCGGTAACATTCAATCCACCTGCCGGCTGCCCGAACCTTGCCCAATCGCCGTCCTGGGGTGATATAATGCCCTCCACAGCGTGGCCTGATGCCTGAATGCAGCCACCACGCTGCTGCGCGGTGGAGGGACGATGCCTGCACCAGCGCAGGGCGAGAATCTGAAACCGATGGTGACTGGTGACCCCGCATGCGCCATCCCCTATCCACAGATGACAGAGAACCATGACCGCTTCTACCCAGAAAAATCCCAAGTCAAAGAACAGCACAGCCGCAGCGGCTGCCCCGTTGACCGCGAGTGAGTTGCGCGCGGCAGTCACCGAGCGCCTCTATAACACGTTGGGCAAGCCCATTCAGTCGGCTGGCAAGTACGATCTCTACATGGCCCTGTCGCTGGTGATTCGTGACCTCCTGAGCGACCGCTGGCGGCGCACGACCGAGGCGCAGTATCAGGCCAACCCGAAGTTCACCTACTATCTCTCGGCCGAGTACATGATGGGCAAACAGCTCTCGCAGAATCTCCTGTACACCCACATGACGGAACTCGTCGCAGCACAACTGGACGAGATCGGCGCCAGTTTGCAGGAGATGATCGACCTCGAACCCGAACCGGGCTTGGGCAACGGCGGCCTGGGGCGCCTGGCTGCCTGTTTCATGGACTCGCTCGCCACGCTCGATCTGCCGGCGGTGGGCTATGGGATCCGCTACGAGTTCGGCATCTTCCGGCAGACCTTTGTCGATGGCTGGCAGGTCGAGCAGCCCGATACCTGGCTGCTGCGCGGTAACCCGTGGGAATTCATCCAGCCGGACGATATGATCGAAGTCGGGTTTGGGGGCTACACGGAGTATACCGGCGATTCATTCAGCACGCTGCGTGTGCGTTGGGTGCCGGGACAGAAGGTGCTCGGAGAACCGTGCACGACGCTGGTGCCGGGCTACGACACCGACACCGTCAATATCCTGCGCCTGTGGCGCGCGCGCGCGGCCGAAGAGTTCGACTTCCAGATGTTCGACACGGGCAATTACGCCAAGGCGGTGGAGCAGAAGATTTACTCCGAGAACATCAGCAAGGTGCTCTATCCGAACGACGGCACCCCGCAGGGCCGTGAACTGCGCCTGCGCCAGCAGTACTTCTTCGTCGCCTGCTCCCTTCACGATATTATTCGTCGCTTCCGGCTGCGCAATAATGACTGGAATCTCTTCCCCGACAAGGTGTCGATCCAACTCAATGATACCCATCCTGTCATCGCCATTCCCGAACTGATGCGCATCCTGCTCGACGAGATCGGGCTGGGATGGGAGCAGGCGTGGCGTATCACGCAGGGCACTTTTGCCTACACCTGCCACACGCTGCTGCCGGAAGCGCTTGAGACGTGGCCGGTCAGCCTCTTCGAATACCTGTTGCCGCGCCACCTGGAAATTATCTACGAGATCAACCAGCGTTTTCTGGCCCAGGTACGCGCCCGCTTCCCTGGCGACCCTGCGCGGATTGCCCGCATGTCGCTCATCGACGAGGGCAATGGCCGCCAGATCCGGATGGCCAACCTGGCCAGTGTCGGCAGCTTCGCCATCAACGGTGTCGCTGCACTGCACTCGCAACTGCTGCGCGACCTGACGCTGCGCGACTTCGCCGATCTGTATCCGGAGCGCTTCCAGAACAAGACCAACGGGGTGAGCCCGCGGCGCTTCGTGAAACTGGCCAACCCGAAGCTGTGTGACCTGATCACTGCGCGCATCGGCGACCGGTGGATCAACCAGATGGAGCGGCTGCGCGACCTGGAGGAATTCGTGGATGACGCCGAGTTTCGCCAGGAATGGCGGGCCGTCAAGCATCACGCCAAGGCAAATCTCGCTGCTTTCGTCCGCCAGAGCACGGACGTCATCGTGAATCCAGACGCCATGATGGACACCATGGTCAAGCGTCTGCACGAATACAAGCGGCAGATGCTCAAGATCATGCACATCATCACCCTCTACAATCGCCTGCTCGACAACCCGAATCTGGATATCGTGCCGCGCACTTTCCTCTTTGGTGCAAAGTCGGCCTCTGGCTACGCCACTGCCAAGCTGATCATCAAGCTGATCAACAGTGTGGCTGAGGTCGTCAATACGGACCCGCTGCTGCGCGGGCGCTTGCGCGTGGTTTTCCCCGCCAACTTCAATGTGACGATGGGGCAGATTATTTACCCCGGCTCTGAACTCTCGGAGCAGATTTCGTTGGCTGGCAAGGAGGCGTCCGGCACCGGCAATATGAAGTTCGCGCTCAACGGTGCACTGACCATCGGCACCCTGGACGGCGCCAACGTCGAAATCCGCGACCTGGTAGGGCCGGAAAATTTCTTCCTCTTTGGCCTCAATACGGACGAGGTGTTTGCGCACAAGGAGCGCGGTTACCGGCCGTGGGACTACTACGCCGCCAATCCTGCGCTCAAGCGGACGGTTGACGCCATCAATGCCGGCGTCTTCTCACGCGGCGACAGTTCGCTCTTCCGTCCGCTCATGGACTCGCTGCTTCATCACGACGAGTACATGCTCTTCGCCGATTACCAACCCTACATCGACTGCCAGGATGAGGTGGACCGGGTCTATCGCGACGTCGACCGCTGGACGCGTATGTCGATCCTCAATACGGCGCGCACCGGCTTCTTCTCGTCCGACCGCACCATCCGCGAATATGCGGATGAGATCTGGCATATCAAACCGGTCAAGCTGCTCCAGGCCGGTGCCATCGGCACGAAAGGGGAGGGCAGGTAGATACCAGGATTTTCGGACACCGCCGCTGCCGAGAGGGTGATCCTGTAAAATCCTGGTCTCGATCGACTTTTCCTCTAGTACAGATGGGCGCCAATAGGCCGGCAGTTTTGTAGAGCGATTTGCCAAATCGCTCCACATGCTGCGCCGCTCCAAAACTCCCGATTGACGTAGCTCCCTGTGTAACAGATGGGCGCCAATAGGCCGGC